>DAIPZW010000078.1:0-7507 GCA_036781965.1 Bacteroidales bacterium | reverse complement strand
TTCTGTATTCCAACCTTTTGTATTAGGAGATAAATCATTAAATTCATCAAAAAAAGGCAAAGTGGTCTTCTTGTTGTTTATTACATATTCTCTCGTTGGCAATGATTCTTCGCTACCATTCCAGACTGCTTTTATGGTATATTTATACATTCCGCTATTAAGATTATTATCATCATAAGTTGTTACAGTTATTGGAGTAATATTTATTTTTGTACCATTACGATAAATATTATATCCTGTCAAAGTATTGGAATCATCCGCATGCGCTTTTTTCCAGGATAATCTAAAATTATCAAATCCATTTTCTTTTACTTTCAGCTCTCTTGCCGGATTAAACCCTGTTAAGCTTTCCTCTATATCAATAATAAAACCTATGGTTTCAGTTCCTGAATATCCAAATCCAGTCATGCGTTTCCCGTCGGCTGAGATTCCTATCAGCATCTGCCAGTTGATATATACTGTTAGTTCAATATTTTGCTTTTCTAAAAACTCTTCCATAGATAATGTTCCGAATTGTTCGTGATATATGAACGGTCTATCTTCTCTTAGAGTAGAAAAACGACAAAATCCTACTACTAATCCATTATCTGAAACGGCTTGTCCAAAAGCGCTATCCGCACCTTCAAGTATTGGAATTATTGTTAGTTCATCCTCTTCAATATTATAAATGGCAGCATTAGATCTTATAGACATAGCTGCATATTTACCATTTGCACTTATTCCATAAACTTCTCCTGTAGTCTGTCTTCCATTTTCAGGTATAATATAGTGTATTTTATTATCATTTTTCCAGATTACAGGGGTTCTTACTCCAACAGGAGAAGCCCATCCTCCTTTCACAGAAGCATCGGCAGATAATGCTTGTATTTTAGCTCCATCTTCTTTTTCTTCATATTCTAAAACGTCAGGTATTCCATTTGTCCATAACACGGGAATTCGCCTGTTCTTGCCTCCAAACCAGGATCCTCCTACAATTGTTCCATCAGCAGAGATATCATAAGCTTCACTTATATCACTTCGTTTATAATATCCGTTTTCATCAGGGGATAAGTCCGGATTAATTCCTAAACTATACCACTTTTCATTCTTATAATAACCGGCAGAAAATAAAGGAAGATCTTCATACATCCCAGTATCATAATTCATTTGTTGATAAAAGTATGATGAATCAGGAAAAAGTCCGGCTATAGTAAGTCCATCATCAGAAATAGCAGACGCTTCGGTAGTAGGATAGTTCTCTGAAATTAAATTTACTCCAGTATTTTCATCCCAGATAAAAGAAGTGCTTTCTCCCACTCCCTTAAATCCTGTTATAAATTTTCCGTTTCTGGATATACTGGTCGGCTTAAGACCTTCATCAAGTAATCTTATTCTCCCTGAAGGTTGCTGGGCAAATGCTCCACATGAAATACACACAAAAAATAATAGTAGTAAAAATAATTTTTTTTTCATACAAAATAATTTTAATTGAATTATAGGGTGATAGTTTGTCTTATCTTTCGGTCTCAAAGTTATATATTTTTTTTGAAACATCCAAATCATTGATAAAGTATTCCACCGAAGGATTCGATCAATTTCGTCTTGACTTCTTGGACATCGACGGTGTGTCCGAGTTCTTTTTCTAAGGAAGTCACGCCTTTGTCTACGAATCCGCAGGGATTTATCAGGCGGTAATAATCAAGGTCGGTATTTACGTTCAAGGCAAAACCGTGCATGGTGATGAATCGACTGCATCGGACTCCGATTGCCGCAATCTTTCGGGCAGTAGGACGGTCGTGTTCGAGCCAAACTCCGGCAGCTCCTTCCAAACGTTCGCCTTTTATTCCGTAATAAGCGATGGTTTGAATGATAATCTCTTCTAATCGGTGGATATATTCTTTCAAGCCGATGTGATAAGCTTCCAAGTCGATGATAGGATAGCCAACGATTTGTCCGGGACCGTGATAAGTGACATCTCCTCCCCTATCGGTGCGGAAAAATTCGACATCCTTTTCTTGCAATACGGCTTCGGGAAACAGAAGATTGCTTGCCAGCCCGTTCTTGCCTACCGTAATGACGTGCGGATGCTCGCAAAAGACGAAATGATTGCTCGTCGGTTCATGGTTTCTCTTTCTTTCGACCGATAGGTCAAACAATTCGGTTTGTTTTCGGTATGCTTCGCCGTAGGGAATAGTTCCCCAGTCGATGATGTTTGATTTTGTGTTCATATTATTACCTCTCCCTAAATCCCTCTCCTCAAGAGAGGGACTTTTGTTTCTTATTTATATTTATTTCTTATTTTTCTATGTTATTTCTCTCCTTATCTCATTCTCTACAAGAGAGGATTCTTTTTATTTCTCTTTTGTTTTAGCCCCCTCTCCTTGGGGAGAGGTATTTATTTCAAAATTCCAGTTTCGGCATTCTTTCCATTTGACTTATGATGCGCACTTGTCGTTTAAGCATATCGGCAGAAGGGGCGGAAATGTCCATATTCTTGGGATTGTTGATAACAGTAGCTATCAAAGCGGCTTCGGACTGGTTCAATTCGGCAGCAGGCTTGTCGTAGGTTTGAAGAGTCATAGCCTCTGCGCCAAAAGTCCCTGTTGCCATTTCCACCGAATTGAGATATACTTCGAGGATCCGTTCTTTTCCCCAAACAAACTCGATCAAGAGCGTAAAATAATTCTCAAACAGGTCGTTCAGCAAGTTATCTCCGCCAAAAAGAAAGACAGCCCGAGCGGTTTGTTGCGAAATCGTCCCATTATCTATGTAATATTGGTTCCGGATAGCACGAAAAACGTCCTCTTCTTGGTTCGTATAGGCAAATCCGTGATGAATTAGGAAAAGATTATCCTCCGCAGCAACAGCGGCATGCCTCATTTCGGGCGATATATCGGACAATGCCACCCACTTGTGCCGGGCATCGGGAAGACTGTCCGAAAAACCTTGTTCAAACTTATAGGATATATAGTTGGCCGGCGTATATACCGGCATGTATTTATAGAGAATGACTAACAATAAAGTGAATGCAAAACAGGATAAGAGGATATTGCGAAGCCCTATCAAAGATTTTCGACCGATTGCCGTCCACTGTTCTTTGTTCATCCTATTTGATTAAGTATATGAACGGTTTGGCAAGCGCTCAAAGCGGCTGTTTCGGTGCGAAGTCGGCTTTCTCCTAAAGAGATAGGCTCGAACCCGTGTTGGATGGCTAGTGTAACTTCCTCTTCGCTAAAGTCTCCTTCGGGTCCGATAAGTATCAATGCGTTTTCTCCTTTTATATAGGTAGATACGAGCGGTTCTTTGGACGAATCGTAGCAATGCGCGATGAACTTTCTGCCTCCGAAATCCTGTTTCACGAATTGTTTGAAGTCAGTCATCGCTTGTAGTTCGGGCAATAAAGCCTTCTGCGACTGTTTCATGGCAGATATCAGGATTTTCTCTATGCGTTCGGCTTTGATTTCCTTGCGTTCGGAATATCGACACTTGATAAAACAGATTTTATTCACGCCCAATTCCGTCACTTTCTCGGCAAACCATTCCGTCCGATCCATATTTTTGGTCGGAGCTAAGGCGATTTCAAGATTAGATTCCCAATAAGGTTGCCAAAGTCGTTCTTCCAAGATCTCTACGCGGCATTTTTTCGGATGGATGTCGGTCAGCCGTGCCCTGAAGAAGTTTCCTTTTCCGTCTGTAATATCTATCATGTCGCCTATTTGCTTTCTAAGCACGCGGGCGCAGTGTCCCGATTCCGTTTCGGGCAGAATAGGGTCTGTTTTAATCGTTGGGGCGTAAAATATGAGCATGTCAGTTGATTTGAATCGTGCTTACTCCTACCAGTTGGTCGTACCTGCTGCCGAAAGGGCGGTGATAAATCATCACTCTATACTCGTTTTCCGTCTGATAATAGTCTCCTTCTATCGGCAAAGTGCTTGCCGGTGAATTTTTATCCTTTTGGGTAACATACATATAGTTATAATAGCCTTCTTTCATTAGGATTGATTTCACATATCCGCCTTCTTCCGGGCTATAAGTCATGCGCGAACGACTGTCTAAGCAGTTATTAAAAGCATCGCTCAGTATATATACATCTTCCTGATAGGGTTTTTCGACCGGAAGATAGAAGTGAACGATATGATAATTAGACTGCAAGTCCATATCTTCGTATTCCAAGTTGCGGATGTATATTTTTCCGTTGATGTCGCTGTAATAAGAGTATGCGTCCGTACTGCGAATCGGGTCAGGATTGAGGAGAACATGATAAAACGGGTCATAAAATTCTATGCTTTCTATATTAATCCCATTGAAACGCGTGGTAGTCATTTCAAAAGTCCTGTATTCGTTGCCGGCAGGAAAGATCAATTTTTGATTATGATCGTAGATTGAGCGATTAGATTGGATACTCATGGGCGAAATCGAGGCAGCTTGGTTGTCTCGCCTGTTATTCTGTTGGACAACTACCTTCAAATCTTGCGCAGGCGTACGAACTTCTTTGCCATAACTAAGATCGAAGGCAACAGCTTGGTAATGTGAATTAGCGCCCTTGTCAGTGATGGAAGAAACCCTCATTTCTATTCCTATTTGCGGATCAACGACAGAGAAACAAGCTTCCAAGACCATATCTTCTTCGTCTCTATCGAAAACTTGAACCACGTAATTGCCCGATACCTTTAATCTAGTTTCCTCATTGGGCAGGTTTAATAAATAGTTTACGTAATCCGGACGGGTATTAAAGGAGTTTGCATAATCGGACATAGGAGAATTTTGGATACCAAACATATAATCCGACTCGAACAAAGAGGATTCCGACCAATCGGCGTTGCAATGTAGTATCTTATAAGTATAATACTTAGGTGTTGATGAAAGCAAATCAAAACTAAGACTGATCTGCTCATTACTATTCAGTTTAATGATTGGTGCTTGTTCCCAATTATTGGCTTTGTGTACTTGCAACGTACTGATTAATGGCGAAAACACCCGCGTTTGATGTTGAGAATAAACGGCAGGCAGGTTTATCGTAATCAGAAATAGAATCAAAAGAAAAAGAGGTCGTTTCATCTTGCAAATATGTACAATTTTCCGTACT
The DNA here is from genome assembly GCA_036781965.1 of Bacteroidales bacterium. GTDB lineage: Bacteria > Bacteroidota > Bacteroidia > Bacteroidales > Azobacteroidaceae > Azobacteroides. The sequence goes on along the minus strand of DAIPZW010000078.1, from coordinate 2,442 downwards.
TTCGCACAAAATTAATAATAAATTATCACTAAACAATGGAAATAACTCCCCTATTACTTGGTTTAGTTCTTGGACTCATCGTTGCCGCTTTGGTTTATTTTCTTCTAAAGAAAGAGAATACGACCCAAAAAGTAGAGTTGCAACAAGCACAAGAAAGAACCAATCAACTTCAAGAACGCTTAAATGAAGCAGAACGAACGGCTTCGACCTACGAGATAAACAACCAAGTGTTGCAGGAAAAGCTCGAAACGCAAAAAACAGATTTGGAAGCCACGCGAAAACAGCTTAATTTGGAATTTGAAAACATCGCCAATAAAATTTTAGAAGAGAAAACGGAACGATTTACCCGTGTAAATAAAGAAAACATGGATAACATTTTAAATCCGTTAAAGGAAAACATACAGGGGTTTAAAGAAAAAGTCGAACAAGCCTATAATCAGGAAGCAAAAGAACGTTTTTCGCTCAACAATGAAGTGAAACGCTTGGTGGAGCTTAATCAAAGAATCAGCGAAGACGCTAATAATCTGACCAACGCCCTGCGAGGCAACTCAAAGACACAAGGAGATTGGGGAGAGATGATACTTGAGAATATTTTGGAGCGTTCGGGACTTCAAAAGGATCGGGAATACTTCATACAGGAGGTGCTTAAGGATCAGAATGGGCAGACTTTCAAGAACGACGAAGGGAAAATCATGCGCCCCGACGTAGTGATTAAATATCCTGACAAGCGTCATGTTGTGATTGACTCGAAAGTTTCCTTGACCGCCTATGTTCAATATGTAAATTGCGAAGAAATCGATATTCAGAAACAACATCTGGACGAGCATGTCAAGTCTGTCAAAAGACATATCGATGAATTAAGTAAAAAGAACTATCAGGACTATGCCGAGACTATGGATTTCGTGATGATGTTTATACCCAACGAACCGGCATATACCTTAATTATGCAGAACCATCCGGACATCTGGCAATACGCCTACGACAAACGCATTCTTTTAATGAGTCCGACCAACTTGATTGCCTCGCTAAAATTAATTGTAGACCTTTGGAAGCGCGAACATCAGTCGGAAAATGCACAAGAGATTGCCAATCGCGGCGCGATGCTCTATGATAAATTCGTATCTTTCGTAGAAAACTTGGAGCATGTCGGAGAACACATCGACCGCGCCAAGAAAAGCTATACCGATGCTTATAAACAATTGTCTGAAGGCAATGGAAACCTGATCGGACAAGCAGAAAAACTAAGAGAACTCGGAGTAAAATCAAAAAAATCACTAAAGAAATGACATTAAACATCCAACCTACACAACAGGAACTCCTGCTTCGCCGGGAAAAAGTGCAACAAGAATTAAAAAACACTGCTATAAACGCCTGCCTAATCAGTTCGCCTGTCAATATATATTACTTAACAGGACAAGTTTTTAAGGGATATATTTTTCTTCCTGCCGAAGGAAATCCCGTTTTGTTCTATCAACGTCCCAAGCTGACCGACCCTGATGCTGTTTCGCTTCGCAAACCCGAAGACATGCCCGACCTACTGAAAGAAAGGAATATCAAGCTTTCGGAATATCCTCGCATCGCTTTGGAAACGGACGACTTGCGCTATAACGAAGCCGTTCGCCTACAAAAAGCGCTCGGATTGGAGCAAACAGACAATGCTTCTACCCTCATGCGCAAAGTACGTATGATAAAAACCGACTGGGAAGTCGAGATGATTCGCCTAACAGCCGCTCAACACGTTCGGGTATATGAACAAATCCCTACCTTATATAAGGAAGGAATGCGAGACATCGACTTGCAAATAGAGATAGAAAAGTTGATGAGACAGTCCGGTTCTATCGGAATCTTCCGCGCTTTCGGTTCTTTTATGGATATATTCATGGGAACTGTACTTGTAGGCGACAATGCAAACGCTCCTTCTCCCTACGATTTCTCTTTAGGAGGCGCAGGTATTAATCATTCTTTTCCAATTGGTGCTTGTGGAGAAAAAATCACAGCAGGTAAAACTATAATGGTTGATATGTCAGGCAACTATTCCGCTTATATCACAGACATTACCCGTACATTTGCACTTGGAAACCTCTCAGATTTAGCATTGAAAGCGCACAAAACCGCCATTGAAATGCATGAATATCTTCGTACAACCGTCAAACCCGGCGTTTCCTTTGCCGATATTCACAACAAAACCCTCGAAATAGCGGACAAAGCAGGTCTAAATGATTATTTCATGGGCAATAAACAACAAGCAAAGTTCACCGGACACGGTTTCGGTATCGAAATCAACGAAATGCCCGTTTTCATGGCACGTTCCAAAGACCTTTTCCAAGAAAACATGACCGTAGCCTTCGAACCTAAGTTCGTCATTCCCGAAATAGGCGGCGTAGGTATTGAAAACTCCTATCTTATCACCTCTAACGGCATTGAAAATCTTACGCCGATGGA
>DAIPZW010000077.1:0-7630 GCA_036781965.1 Bacteroidales bacterium | reverse complement strand
TTTGAGACTACCTCTAAGTCTTTGTTAATAAAGCAATTTCAACAATCAAAAACGAGAGAAAATATTTCGATTTCTACTTTTTCTTTCCTCTTTTCGCCGTATAAGTTTTCTTTTCTGGAGCTTCTTTGATGATTTTCATGCAGTCTTCGAAAGTAAGTTCGGCAGGGTTCGTTCCTTTGGGTATCTTATAATTCTTCTTATTATAAGCAATATAAGGACCATAACGTCCATTGAGAACTTGCAAACCTTCGTCTTCCGGGAAGGATTTGATATGTTTATTGGCTTCCCGCTCAGCTTTTTCTTGAATTAGCTTTTCTGCATCTTCTATCGTAATGGTGTAAGGGTTATATTCTTTAGGTATCGTAACGAAAGCATTATTGTATTTCAAATAAGGTCCAAAGCGACCGATAGCAGCAGTAACCATTTGTTCATTTAACTCGCCAACAGTGCGAGGAAGATTGAAAAGTTGCAATGCTTCTTCCAACGAAATCGTTTCTATGGATTGATCTTTTTGAAGAGAAGCGAAAGTCGGTTTTTCCGTATCATCAACAGATCCTATTTGGGCAAAAGGTCCAAAACGACCGATCTTTACAGATACAGGCTTACCGGTCTTGGGATCATTTCCCAACATACGCTCCCCGACTTTATGTTCTGTTTTGGTATTCGATACTTCTTCAACAACAGGATGGAAGGCATCATAGAATGTATGCAAGGTATCTGTCCATTTTTGGTCTCCTTCGGCTATCATGTCGAATTGTTTTTCCAACTCAGCCGTGAAGTTGTATTCCATAACATGAGAAAAGTGCGCTGCAAGGAAGTCTGTAACCACCAAACCCGAATCAGTTGGAATTAACTTCCCTTTGTCGCTACCCACTTGCTCTGTTTTTACATCCTTCTTTATCGTATTGTCTTGAAGAGTCAGCGTAGTGAACTTTTTCTTTTCGCCGTCTTTGTTTCCCTTGATTACATATCCTCGATTTTGTATCGTAGAGATCGTTGGAGCATAAGTAGATGGGCGACCAATACCCAATTCTTCTAATTTGCGCACTAAACTCGCCTCTGTATATCGAGCCGGTCTTTGCGCAGCCTTTTCTTTTGCTGTTGCTTCGGACAAAGTCAAAACTTCATTCAAATGCATTGGCGGAAGTATATCTTGAATATTCTCATCGGGAGTTTCTTCGTCTGTATCTTCCTTATATACCCGAAGGAAACCGTCGAAAGTAATTACTTCTCCCTGAATATGAAATTTTTCTTGTTGATTATTGCTGATATTTATTGTAATCGTTGTCCGTTCCAACTCAGCATCTTTCATTTGTGAAGCAATCGTACGCTCCCAAATCAGTTTATATAAGCGTTGTTCTTGAGCTGTTCCTTTAACAGTTCGGTTACTCATATAAGTAGGACGAATAGCTTCGTGAGCTTCTTGCGCCCCTTTACTTTTTGTATGGTATTGTCTTGTTTTTATGTAGTTATCTCCAAACTCAGACTCTATTTCCTGTTTAATTGCTCCTATTGCCAAATGAGAAAGATTGAGCGAATCGGTACGCATATAGGTTATAAGTCCTGCCTCATATAATTTTTGAGCCACTGACATAGTCATTCCTACCGGAAATCCTAATTTGCGCGAAGCTTCTTGCTGTAAAGTCGAAGTGGTAAAAGGAGGTGCCGGCGATTTCTTAGCCGGTTTTTTCTGTATATCCTCAATCGTGAATATAGCCTCTTTCAAAGATTCAAGAAAGGCATTGGCTTCCTCTTCCGTATTGTACCTTTTGTTCAGATCAGCCTTTATGATGGTCTTGCTGTCAGGCAAAATAAAAAGAGCCGATACTTTGAAATAATTTTTCTCGTTGAAATGAATGATTTCCCGCTCCCGTTCGACGATTAATCTTACTGCCACCGACTGAACTCTACCTGCAGAAAGAGACGGCATTATCTTTTTCCAAAGCACAGGCGATAGTTCAAAACCTACAATCCGATCTAATACACGTCGAGCCTGTTGAGCATCGACTAAGTTATAATCAATTTGACGAGGATGCTCGATAGCATTTTGAATGGCCGGTTTTGTAATCTCATGAAAGGCTATTCGTTTCGAGTCATTATCATTTAAGTTCAATACTTCATGCAAATGCCAAGCAATAGCTTCTCCTTCGCGGTCTTCATCGGAAGCCAACCAAACAGTATCTGCTTCTTTAGCGGCCTTCTTTAGGGTTTTGACTATTTCTTTCTTATCGTCCGGAATGACATACTCCGGCTTGAAGTTATTTTTTACATCAACTCCCAATCCTTTCTCTTTTAAGTCCCGGATATGACCATAACTCGACAAAACCTTATAGTCCTTTCCCAAGAACTTTTCTATGGTTTTTGCTTTTGCGGGAGACTCTACTATAACAAGGTTTTTTTGCATATATAATGAAGTAAGTTATTTTCAGCGCGCAAATTTAATTAAAAAATTTGGAAACTAACTAAAATTTAAAACTAACTCCTCCCATTAAGTTAGGTTTCTCGGTCGGATAACCATACCAAATATCATATTTTTGACATAACATATTATTCATAATGGCAAATATTGAAATATTATCCGAAATGATATAGTTGCCTGATAACTTTAGGTCGTGAATATTTTTCATGTCGGAATCTCCATCAGCAAAAGCAAAACCGGATCCTGATACCGGATCATAATAATTACGAACTCCTGCCGGTTGATACCCTTTCCTTCCTGTTTCCAAATGATAGTCAAGTTTTAAGGATAATGGGATAACAGAAAGAGTATGTTCCAATGAAATATCCATTACGAATGTAGGTTTATGCCAAGGTCCTTCATGCATCCAAATAGGACTCCAATCATATTCTTCGTCTTCCACATCCCAATTATAATAGGTAGCGCGAAGATTAATATCCAATAAGTCTTCATATTTATAAGAAACAGCTCCTCCAATTTTGAACACATTAGCATCATTATAAGCAGCTCTAAATGTGTTATCTACATAATACATCCCAAAACCTAAGTCTTCAGAGAATGGAACAAAGAAGTGTTCATCTTTTATTATTTGATAGCCCGCAAATAATTCGACAGTTGCTCTTGGAGCAGGAGAATATTTGAATCCAAGAGTAGCATCCAATGGAGAATAAGAATCCATGATCCGATGTTCATAAGACACATATCTATTTTCATAGTGCATATTATACAAGCTGTTGTCTTTATTTCCGCCCATAGCATGAAGATAAACTTGGAAATTAGTTGAAGGCATATAATTAAGTTGAATATCCGGAGCGATTCTAAACTTTTCATTGTCTTTTTGCATGCGAAAGAAAGGTTTAATCCCTAGTTTTACATTCCAATTCGTTCCTTCGGTCAATACATAAGGAGTCGCTTCTACCAAAGTCGCATTACTATAACCGGTTCTCCTGTCTTTAGGAGAAGAGTAAGACGAAATATTTAGATTCACAGCAAGTCCCACCGTCCAAGTCGCATCTAATCTTTTTTGTAACTTACCATTTATCAAAAAACGATTTTCCGTTCTTTTTTCATCCACGTTACTTATTTCTATTTTCTTGCGGAAATTAGTATAATTAAGGAATAGGTCATAAAGAAGTTCTTCGTCTGCCTTAGATTGAACGCCTGTATAAAGATTGAAAAAGTTATTACTTAAATCTTCTGTTATATCTCTTCCAAATGGATCGTAAGGTTGAGAGTTTCCATAATAATTGTATTTGGAATAATTATACTCTCCGCCTAAACTGAAAATTACTTTTTCAAAAGCATGTTTATAATTAATCCCTCCAAGTATATCATTCATTTTCATGCTTGTTTTTTCATCATTATGATGTATTTTCACATTGGAATCGGTATAACGATTGGAAGCATAAACGCTCAAAAAGTTTTCTTCATCATTCAATATTTGATAACCTATATCGCCATTAATACCCATTTGGGTACTTACGCCGAAGTTAAGGTAACCTTGATTCTTGGTGCGTGCTAAATCCGAAAAATAAGACTGCGGAACCAAGCCATTTAGGCTTGGAGTGACAGCATAAGAATAGACATAGTCGGAAAACTGCACTTGCGACTTAACAACTTCGGGCGCTTTCACTTCCGGGAGCTCATTAATTTTATTTGCATCTTTAACAGTCGGAGCATATTCCTTTTCCAAGGTGAGTTCTCTGTTCAAGTTAGAATCATTGTCTTGAGCATGCACATTTATCAAAGCACATACGGCTGCTATTAATAATATTGAGATCTGTTTCATAATTGTTTTTATTTTCCTTGTAAGTTATTCAAACGATCTTGGATAAGTGTTTGTATATCATCGTTCGTATTTGGATAATTCGCCTTCAAGCTTTCTAAATATTGACGGGCTTGCAGATAATCTTTCTCTTTTGCTGCAATATCCGAAAGCAATAAGAATCCTTTTGCCAACCAATACTGATGAGGTGTTCCTTGTTTAATAAAATCATTAACAGTTGCTTTGGCTTTATCGTTTTGTCCGCTATTAAATTGAATAGAAGCGATTAAATATTTAGCTTCTGCTCCTATTTCCGTGCGAGTATCTTTTGCAACTACCTCTAAATCTTTAATCGCTAAAGCAGTTTCATTCAATCCTTGATAAGATTTACCTCTATAATAAAGGGCTTCATTGGTAATATCCGCTCCAACATCCGGAAGCTGAGTTAAAGTTTCCACCGCAAGAACGACAGAATTATATTTTTTTGCTTCAAAACCGGTTCGAGCAATACCTATAAGAGCCATTCTTCTGCTCGTATTGTTAGAAGCTGCTTTATCTAAGCGTTCGTAATAGCTTAAAGCTTGTTCAACGTTCTTTTCCGACTCAGCAATTCGAGCCATATAAGTCAAAGTCTGCTCTGTAAATTGATTACTTCCTTGATCTAATACATATTGAAACTCCGGTTTAGCCAAAATATAGTTTTTTTCTTGGTAATAGGAGTTTCCTAAATAATAATGAGCATGCGTACTGAAAGCTCCGTTAGGGAAAGATTGTAAATAAGCGGACATACTCTTTTTTGCCTGCGCATAATCGCCATTGGTAAAGAATCGTTCTGCCGCAAAATAGGTCAAAGAATCTTGTTCCGAAGCATCAAACTTAACCGAACCGCCTAAAGAATTTACATACGTGATATATCCATTTACATCTCCCATATCCATATAAACTGATTTTAGGTCTTGAATGGCTACTTGTGCTTCTTCGCTACCCGGATATTTGGAAATTACATCTTTATAGGCTTTCATCGACTCGGTCAATTGGTCTGAATTATAATATACCAAGCCTAATTCCAAACCGGCAAGGCGTGCAAAGTTACTATTCGGGTATTTAGACATCAAATCACGGTAGGTCTTGATGGCTTCCGTATTCTTTTTAAGCAATACATAGGATCTTCCCTTTTCATACAAGGCTTCTGCTGCATAAGTTGATTGAGGATATTCCCGAATCAACTGATCCATCATATCAATCTTGCCTTGATAGTTTTTTTGTAAGCCTAAAACATATCCTTTTTGGAAGATTGCATAATCGCCCGAAGCAGGTACTGCTTCAACTGATTGACTATATGCTTTTTCTGCTTGAGCAAATTGTCTGTTTTGGAAATAACAATCTCCTAATCGAGCATAAGCATCCGAAAGGATGGTTTTGTTTGTATTTTTCGCCTGAGTAGCTTGCAAGAATGCCGGTTGAGCCTTTGTCATATTACTTTGTTTGAAGTAACAATAACCCAAATTATAATGAGCATTCGATACTAAATGAGCGGAATTATGTTGTGAAGCAAGGAAAGAATCAAAATCCGCAATCGCCTTATTGTAATTTCCTTGTTTATAATAGCTTTCTCCTCGCCAATAGATAGACTGTTCTTTTTCTGTCGGTGCATAATTGCCTACTAATATAGCATCGCTGAAATAAGCAATGGCTTTATCGTATTGATTGTTGGTATATTCTACACTTCCTAAGTGATAATAAATCTTTTGCTTAGCGGTCAGAATCTTATTACCCGGATTTTTAATTTTTGAAATAGAATTTAATGCCGTATCATAGTTTTTTGTGGTTAAATAAACTTCAACCAAAGCATCGTTTACCTTATCTGCATATTGAGAATTAGGATAAGTATTCACGAAGTTCTCCAAAACAGTCACCGATTCACCAAAAGCAGAAGTAGATGTCTGATGAAGCAACATGGCATAGTTATACATGCCAGCTTCTTTCATTTCTCCGCTATAATTCATCCTGGAAGCTGCTTCAAAATTTAGAAGAGCATTGGTTTTATCGTTGGTTTTAAGATAAGCTTGACCTAAATGTAAATAAATATTTTGTCCCAATTCATTATCTTCCGGCGAACTAAGGCTCAAATAACGTACGGCATTATTGAAATCACCCAGATTGTAATAACACATTCCTGCCATATAATAATCGTTGGTATTTCCCTTATCACTATTATCCAAATAAGACTTTAAATACTTAGATGCCGTATCGTAATATCCTTGATAATAATAAGAAGCTCCTACAATACGTTCCATTTCACGGATGTTTACATGTGTAGGATAGTTGCGTAACAAATCTTCTCCTTCCTTAATGGTTTCAGAATATTTACCCTGAGCAAAATTAATTTGATTCAAATAAATACGTGCTTCAGGCTGATAAGTTGGATTATTTCTTAATGGAGAAAGCATAGACGTTGCCCGAACATAATCTTGTTGTTGCAAAGCAATTACTCCTAAATAATAAGAAGAAGCCTCGTCATAACGTTTTGTTCTATGTAATGCAGAAAAATAACTCTCAGCTTCTGCTATTTGATTATTTTTTAGATAAGAAAGAGCGATACGATACGAACAATCTTCTGCATCTTGCGAAGACAAATAAGAAGGATCGCATTGTTTCAGCCAATAGATAGCCATTCGGAAGTCATTATTTGCAAAATGATCCGAGCCAATCAAGAAGTAAACCTCATTTTTATAAACAGAAGAAGGATAAGTATCCAAAAAATTCTTCAAACTTTCAGAAACCTCTTTACTTCCTTGATAAAAATCGGAAGCAAGCAAAAGGAAATCCACTTCTTCTTGCAACAAAGGATTAATCGTAATCGTCTTATACTGATGCAACTTATCTATACAACCCGCATAATTACGATCCGCAAACATTTCTTTTGCTTCAATGAACAGCCTATCTCTTGAACTAAAGTTAGAAGAACGCTGAGGCGTTGCCGCTATGACACAAAGCAACAAACTCATCACAATAATCAATCTTTTCATACTGAGGGTACTTATTTAATAATGCCGCAAAGATAGTTGATTTCACATTCAAAATCCAAGATTTAAGATTGAAAATAATTTAGAATCTGTAAACAACTGTTTCTTTTGCTTCCATAACTGAGCATAACGTTCATCTTATGTCCTGTTTTTCTTCTGGATTGCTTCACTTTGTTCGCAATAACGTTTACTGACAACTGAATAAACATTACACATTAAACACTAAACATTTTAACTCTCAACTCTCAACTCTCACTTCTCAACTTTTAGTATCCTTTCTCCTCTATATTACGAACTTTCCACTTTACACCCTTTATACTTAAAAATATAGTAACTATTCAGCCTCTACCTTCGCCACGCATTTTAGAGCGGGGAGTACCC
>DAIPZW010000076.1:0-7638 GCA_036781965.1 Bacteroidales bacterium | reverse complement strand
TAATACAAAGGTCTTTTTTATTTATCTATATTTATACTACCTTTGTAGGATTATTAAAAAAACACATTGAATAATGAGTAAACAAGAATTAAGCGAACAGGAAGTTATTCGCCGAAATAGTTTAAGTGAACTTAAGAATTTGAATATAAATCCATATCCTGCTGATGAATATATCGTTACAGGACATGCCAAAGAGATTAAAGAAAACTTTCAAGATGATGCTCCCAAAAGAGAGATAACTGTAGCCGGACGTATAATGAGTCGTCGGATTATGGGGAAAGCATCTTTCGTAGAACTACAAGATTCTACAGGAAGAATACAATTATATATCAGCCGTGACGATATTTGTCCGGACGAAAACAAAGATTTTTATAATATAGTATTCAAAAAACTATTAGACATCGGAGATTTTATTGGAGTGAAAGGATATGTGTTTCGTACTCAAATGGGAGAAATATCCATTCATGCGGAAGAAATCACCGTATTGTCTAAATCTTTGAAACCACTTCCTGTCGTTAAATATAAAGATGGTGTTGCTTATGATGAATTTAAGGATCCTGAGCAACGTTATCGCCAACGTTATGTAGATTTGGTCGTAAATGACGGAATCAAAGATATATTCTTAAAAAGAACCCAGATATTTAATTCTATGCGCAACTTCTTCAATGAAAGAGGTTATGTAGAAGTAGATACACCTATATTACAAAGTATTCCGGGAGGGGCAGCTGCTCGACCATTTATAACACATCATAATGCATTGGATATTCCTTTATATCTTCGTATAGCCAATGAATTATATCTAAAAAGATTAATTGTAGGAGGCTTTGAAGGTGTATATGAATTCTCTCGCAACTTCCGCAATGAAGGAATGGATAGAACTCATAATCCGGAGTTTACTTGTATGGAAATTTATGTTTCATACAAAGACTACAATTGGATGATGAATATGACGGAACAACTGTTGGAACGTATTTGCTTAGATGTATTAGGTACGACAGAAATAAAAATAGGGGATAGAGAAATCAGTTTCAAAGCTCCTTTCCGCCGTGTAACTATGATTGATGCAATAAAAGAAAATACAGGCATTGATATTGCGGGAATGAATGAGAATCAACTTCGTCAAGTATGTAAGGAATTGCATATAGAAGAAGATGCAACTATGGGTAAAGGGAAATTGATTGATGAAATATTCGGAGAAAAAGCCGAAGGAAAATACATTCAGCCTACTTTCATTACTGATTATCCTAAGGAAATGTCTCCTTTATGTAAAGAACACCGTTGCAATCCTGATTTAACCGAACGTTTTGAGTTAATGGTCAATGGAAAAGAATTAGCAAATGCTTATTCTGAACTAAATGATCCTGTTGATCAATTGAATCGTTTCGAAGATCAATTGAGATTATCAGAAAAAGGAGATGATGAAGCTATGTTTATCGATATGGATTTTATTCGTTCTCTGGAATATGGTATGCCACCTACTTCCGGAATGGGAATTGGTATGGATAGGCTGACGATGTTACTGACCGGACAAACTTCTATTCAGGAAGTTTTATTATTTCCTCAAATGAAACCTGAAAAAAATAGTCCTAAAGACGAAGAATAATTATGAAAACACTCGGAAAAGTAGGTATTATGGGAGGCGGAAGCTGGGCAACTGCTATCGCGAAGATTATTTCGATGAATTTGCCTGGTTTCAGTTGGTATATGCGCCGTCCTGAACAAATTGAAGAGTTTGTAAAATTTGGTAGCAACCCTTTTTATCTTACAAGTATCAAGTTTGATGTAGAGAAAATACAATTTTATAATGATATTAATGAAATTGTTGAGAATTGTGATACGCTAATCTTTGCGGTTCCTTCTCCTTTCTTGAAGCATCACTTGCAGAAACTTGAAGTTCCTTTGAAAGATAAAAATGTTATTTCAGCTATTAAGGGAATTGTTCCCGACGAAAATATGTTAGTCTCGGATTATTTTTCTTCTTTCTATAATATTCCGTCTGAAAACATAGGAGTTCTAGGAGGTCCTTGTCATGCTGAAGAAGTTGCCTTAGAACGTTTATCTTATCTAACGATTGCTTCCAAAGATGAAAGTAAAGCTAATGCTTTTGCTGGATTGTTTAATACACGTTTCGTTCGGACTTCTACAAGTAAAGATGTTATCGGAATAGAATACGCTTCTGTATTAAAGAATGTATATGCTATCGTTTCAGGTATCTGTCATGGGCTTAAATATGGTGATAACTTTCAAGCCATATTAGTATCCAATTCTATTTTAGAAATGGAACGATTTGTAAACTCCATAAGTCCTTTGGAACGTAATATCTGTGATTCAGCCTATTTAGGTGACTTATTGGTAACCGCTTATTCTCGTTTCAGTAGGAACCGTATCTTTGGAACAATGATCGGGAAAGGTTATTCCGTTAAAACTGCTCAATTAGAAATGGAAATGATTGCTGAAGGTTATTTCGGAACAAAATGTATGCACGAAATAAACAATAAATATAATGTAGATATTCCTATTGTGGATGCACTTTATTCAATTCTTTATGAAAGGAAGTCTCCTGTGCCTGCAATAAGAAGATTATCAGAAACATTTAAATAATTAAAATAACAGCCTACTATGAAATCGATTTCTTTGGATATCCGCCACGCATTTGGAGAGATAATCGAAAAACAAGTGCTTGAACAATCTGCTAGAGCCAAAGTTTGTAACCAAGCATTGGAAGAAAAGACGGGCAAAGGGAACGATTTCTTAGGTTGGCTTAGTCTTCCATCTTCTATTTCAAAAGAAGAATTAGGAGATATACAACAAACGGCAAACAAACTGCGTAATTCTTGCGAAGTAATAGTCGTTGTTGGTATAGGTGGCAGTTATTTAGGCGCAAAAGCCATCATTGAAGCCTTATCAAACCCTTTTGATTTTCCCAAAGTCTTATTTGCAGGACAGAATATCAGTGAAGATTATCTTTATCAACTGACAAAATTCTTAGAAAACCGTTCTTTCGGTATTGTAAACATATCCAAATCCGGAACAACTACGGAGCCTGCATTAGCTTTCCGTATACTAAAAAAACAATTAGAGGACTCTGCCGGAAAAGAAATAGCAAAAGAACGAATAGTTGCTATTACTGACAAAGAACGAGGAGCATTACGGACATTAGCTACGAAAGAAGGTTATAAGACCTATACAATTCCTGATGATGTAGGGGGACGTTTTTCAGTTCTTACTCCGGTAGGCTTACTTCCTATAGCGATCGCAGGTATAGATATAAACGAATTGGTACAAGGTGCGAAAGATATGCAGCAAGAAACGGCTTCGGACGTCCCTTTCGAGGATAATATTTCTGAGCAATACGCTGTTATCCGCAATGAACTATATAAGAAAGGAAAGAAAATAGAAATCCTTGCCAACTTTTCTCCTGCTTTGCATTTTATTTCCGAATGGTGGAAGCAATTGTATGGAGAAAGCGAAGGAAAAGAGCATAAAGGAATATTTACTGCCTCTGTAGATTTTACTTCCGACCTTCATTCTATGGGACAATGGATACAAGAAGGCGAACGTTCCATATTTGAAACTGTAATCTCTATCGCTGAACCTAAGCATGAGATGAAAATTCCTCATGACGAGCAAGATTTGGACGGATTAAACTTTTTAGCCGGAAAAAGAGTGGATTATGTCAATAAAATGGCTGAATTAGGAACTCAACTAGCTCATGTGGATGGGGGAGTGCCTAATATAAAAATAGAACTTCCTTTGTTGAATGCTTATTATTTAGGTCAATTGCTTTATTTCTTTGAGAAAGCCTGTGGCATAAGTGGTTACTTGTTAGCCGTGAATCCTTTTGATCAACCGGGAGTAGAGGCATATAAGAAAAATATGTTTGCACTTTTGAATAAACCGGGCTACGAAAAAGAAAGTAAAGAAATCCAATCCCGGATTTAATTAAGTTATGATTAAAGCTATCCTGTTTGATATGGACGGTGTCCTTTATAATTCCATGCCTTGGCATACAAAAGCATGGAAAGATGCTCTTGCTGAAATAGGAATCGAAGCTTCTATTGAAGACTTCTATCTTTGTGAAGGAAGAACAGGGAAGTCTACTGTCAATATTTATTTTAATCGTGATTTTGGGCGGGACGCTACGGAAGAAGAATGTAATCAAATATATAAAGATAAGTCAAATCGTTTTACAGAATTAGAGAACGGACAAGTGCAAGTCATGCCGGGAGCTTTGGACGTATTGCAAAAAGTAAAAGATATGGGATCGCAACGCGTTATCGTAACAGGCTCGGGGCAACAATCATTATTTGATAAAGTAGCTTCGCATTTTCCCGGATTTTTCAGTAAAGACAAGATGGTTACAGCCTATGATGTTAAATATGGAAAGCCTAATCCCGAATCTTACCTTATGGGTTTGGAGAAAGCAGGCGTTAAACCGGAAGAAGCAATTGTCATAGAGAACGCTCCCTTAGGAGTAGAAGCCGGACGAGCTGCAGGGATTTTTACGATTGCCGTAAATACCGGACCACTTGACGATAAAGTTCTTTTAGATGCCGGAGCTAATCTTCTTTTTCCCTCAATGATTGCTTTAAGTGAGCAGCTTGAAGAAATAGTCAATCAGTTTTCTTAGCCTTTTCTCCTTTGCCTAATGGCGAACGTTCGTTCTCCCTTCTGCTTGTTCCTTTGCTCCTTTCTTCTTTTTTCATTACTTTTGCAAATACAAAAGTAAAAAATGAAGAACCCCCTAAAGAATCTCTTTCAATACGAGTTCGTTCGTAATTCCTCTATATTATTGAGCGGAAATGTAATAGCACAGATAGTCGCATTGATAACTTATCCAATTATTACTCGGATATATACTCCTGAGATTTATGGTGCGTTCAACTATTTTATCGTTGTAGCAACGGTTCTGGCGCTTATTCCGACAGGAAAATACGAATTAGCCATTCTTCTTCCTAAATCCGAACGCAAGGCAAGTGCGCTGTTTTATCTTTCCGGCATACTGAATATTGTCTTTTTCTTTCTTTTATTTATTCTTGTCCTTTTCTTTCATGATGAAATAAACTATCTTTTGAGTAATGGCGAAGAAACCACGCCTTTGCTTGCTTGGTTGCTTCCTTTCTTCGTTTTTCTTTATGCAGGATGGCAAATTTTGAATCGTTATCTACTTAGGAAAAAGAAATTCAAGAATATAACTACTTATAATGTTACTCAAAACCTATCGGGTTCTCTGCTTAAAATCCTATTGGGACTGAAAGGCTTCTTACAAACGGGATTGATATTTGGACAATTAATAGCGGTCTTTCTAGCCAACTTAATAAGTATACTTTTAGGAAAGAAGTCCTTGAAAAGTTTACAACGAGTAAAGAAAAAGGATCTGATCGAGGTGGCGAAAGAGTATACTGTTTTTCCAAAATATGAATTGCCTAATCAGGTTATTAGTTCTTTGTCTTCCAGCCTACCGGTACTTTTATTGGCTTTTTACTTTGATAAAGGATATATTGGTATCTATTCGATGGCATTCAATATAGGTTTTATGGCAGTAACTTTATTTTCCCAATCCATCTCGCAAGTTTTGTTTCAACGTATGTCAGAAAAGAAAAGAGAGAATAAAGATATACACAGGGATTGCGTTACTTTCTGCAAGTATTGTTTTCTTTACCTCCTGCCTGTCTTTATTTTGCTTCTCTTCCTGCCAGAAAGCTTTTTTACTTTCATATTTGGCGATAAATGGACGGGAGTAACACTTTATTTCAAGCTATTGATTCCGGTTTTCTTTATGTCTTTGGTAGTAGCTTCTTTATCTTTTATTCCAGACGTATTTCTTAAACAAAAGACAGCAATGAAGATAGAAATAGTCTATTTAATATTAAAAGCCGTATCTTTGTTTATCGGAATTTTGTCTGATTCGTTTATGTTGGCAATTATTTGTTATGCCATCATAGTGGTTTTGATGTTGAGTGTAAAGCTTATTTGGTATCTCCGGCTTACGAAAGAATATGAATTAATGCGACCTATCGATGATTAGTATTGATCTTACTTATAATAAAGGATATAAATGGTTCGGCAAAGAGTATAGACTTTTTGTTAAAGGCTTTATTTTTGATAAAGAGGAACATCTATTGCGCGGAGAAGACTTATTGAATTATTTTTCGGCTATTGATTCTTTCGATGAATTTAAGAATAAATTGAGTGAAGCCAATGGTATTTATAGCGTTATTATTCAAAAAGAAAATTCTATTTGGGCAGCTATCGATCCTGCCCGAAATTTTCCTTTATTCTACTATCAAGACGAAAAAAACTTCTATATTACCGATAATCCGGATACTTTCCGCAAGCATAATATCCCGTTTGAAATAGATAAGGATAGCGAAATTATATTTACTTATTCAGGATTTACAAGCAAACATAAGACCTTGTTGAAAAATATTTCGCAATTGGTTGCCGGAGAATGTATTTTAGTTCAGGACAATAAAGTAAAACACGAATTTCATACTCAATTCTTGACTAATACTTTTACTAATAAAACAAGAACAGAGCTTAAAGAGGAATTGAAAAAGGCTTTAGATGGAGTAGGGAAGCGAATGGTTCAAGTTTTGGACAATAGACCGGTCGCTATTCCTTTAAGTGGCGGATATGATTCGCGTTTAGTGGCTTATCTATTGAGGAAAAACAACTATTCGAATGTTATTTGTTTCACTTACGGCTTCAATGATTGTATTGAATTGGACAATGCCCGCAAGACTGCCGATAACTTAAACTATGAATTCTATTTGTCTGACTATGAAAAGCAGAAAGAGATAAAACTTTCGGAAGATTCGCTCTATTTGGAGTATGTTGATTTTGCCACTAACTATTCTTTCCGCTTGGAAGACCAAGATTATTTTGCAGTCAAAGAATTGAAAGAAATAAATAAGCTGTCTCCCGACACAATTTTCATTCCCGGTCATTCGGGAGCTATAGCCGGACATTTATTATCCCAAGATATGGGAAATGACGACTTTTCTTTTGTCAATCATGCCCTTACGAATGTTTTTTCTTTGGTTTATCCACAAAAAAAGGAGCTGAAAATCATTGAAAAAGAGATTCGTTTCTTGGACGAAAAACAGTCTGCTTATCCACCTTATCTAGTCTATGAGAATTGGCGCTATCAAACTACTACAGCATTGGCGTTTAATAGTTCACGCATTTGGGAATTTTTCGGTTTCGAATATTTAATTCCTTTGTGGGATAAGGCATTGTATAATTTCTTCATGCAAGTTCCGTTGGAACATAAGTATGATAAAAACTTATTCAAAGAAACTTTGAGCGAGTTATTTGAAGAATATTCAATATCCTTTCTCAAACAAGAAATAGAACCATCAAAAAGAACTATCAAAAGGGTTGCTCTCAACCATAAAATAAAAAATGCCTTCCCTTTTCTGAAGAGATTTGTCAATCCCGATAAATTAGATACCATTGGAGCCCGATATTATTTATCTACACTTATTAAAGAACTAAAAGATTCAGGCTCTTATAGGAAATATCTAAATCTAAATGGCGTATTATCAGCTTGGTACATCATGAAGTTAAAGGAAAAGTTAAGGAAAAAGTAAATACCTCACCCTATATCCCTCTCCTTGCAAGAGAGGGACTTTA
>DAIPZW010000075.1:0-7638 GCA_036781965.1 Bacteroidales bacterium | reverse complement strand
GTGATTGAGAACAAAAAAGCATTCTCGCAAAAAATAATAATTAACTAATAAAAAGAATATTATCATGAAAAAACTTGTATTTATTACTCTAATTCTTTTGCTAAGTGTAGACAAAAGTTCATTTGCTCAAACTACGGGCTGGTTAAATATAGCCCCCGCAAATTTTCAAGACTATGACATTAAAGGTTTTTATTTTGGAAAAACCTCTTCTTTTCAGGCTTATTCCACTCTATGTGCGTATGGAATAAATGAATCGGATCAAACCAGTAAACTTGCTTATAGTTATAATGGAGGAAATAACTGGACTTTTTATAATAAAGCTATTTCGGGATTAATAAATAATGTTAGCATTTCCTACAATGGAACTTACTCCGATTATTCTTTTGTAGGAACCAATGGAACAGTTCTTACCGGAAGTTTAGGTAGTTGGGCTCAATTGTCTTTTGATAATGCTGCTGAGTATGCTAACTTAGATTATGTAGCCGGAGGTTTTATTCCTCAAAGTTATGGAAATCCACCCAAAGGAGCTTTGTCTGACGGAACCTCTTTATATTATGTGTATGGACAAAAACAAGGGTCAAATACAGTTCAATATATAGAAGCAGCTACTGTTGGAACCGCAATTGAAGGTATTACTGATATTATATATGGTGGAGGAGAAATATTATATGCTGTTGGAAAAGAAGGTCAAATCTTCAAGTCAGAAGATGCCGGAAAGAATTGGGAACTTATTTCTTCGCTTGCAGGAGTTGATTTTGAGGATAGTATGTTTGTTGATAATGGATTTTCTTCGATGTTGATTACTGCAACCAATACTTCTTCTCCAACGAATACTTACCTTTATACTTCTACTGATGGCGGTGTTACTGTTGAGAGGGTATTAACTATTGAATCCTATGGTCTTTTGAACGATTTGATTTATGTAGAAAAAGAAGATGCTTATTATACACTTTGTAACGATGGAACTTTCTTAAAGATTCAAGGAGATTATTCTGCTTATGAAGTTGTAGATATGGAATTGCCCGAAGGGACTACTAATCTAACAGGATTTACAATAACCAATCGTATGGTGAAATACTTTGGAGGAGAAGACGGTCTTCTGCATGCTTATCTTCCGGAAACAAAAACAATCATAGAAGTAACTCCTTCTGAAGAATTTGAACATGTATTTTCTTTCCGCGATCTTTCCGAAGGTTATATCACTTCCAATAAATGGGATTTAGAAGGAGTTAGTATTGCTGCTTCATCAAATCTTACTTCCTTGAACAATATTTCTTTTAATTCAACCGGTTCTTTTAAGGTTTACTTAACTTCTAATTTATATACCACAGCTATTGGTCCGGGAGGTAATGTAGTTGCTCATAAAGATTCAATTGTTGTGAATCCGGTTACTTATTTTGAATGGGATCTTATAACCAATGGAACAGGAAGCACGATTTCTAAAATTATTTTCCCTGAAGATCAAAATATGACAGGATATTATGCATTAGATGGCGGGAAATATTCCGGCTATGTATATAAGACTACCAATGGAGGAGACTCTTGGGAAAGAATATTACAAACAACTAGTGCCACAGAAACAGAACCGGCAAAAAACGTAAAAGGAGTGACGGCTATGTCTTTCCCTACTCTTGAAGTGGGTTATGCCGGAACTTATTGTGGCTCAGGCTGGGCTAATGGGAAGCAAGTTTATTATGCTCCGGAATTATGGAAAACAGAAAATGGAGGCGATAATTGGACTGCTATTGATTTAAGTGCATTTAATGATATATTTTCAACGAAAGAACATAATTTTAACGGCATTCATTTCTTTAATGAGAATGAAGGAGTAGTCTCTATGAAAGATTTAACTCTTTATACTACAGACGGCGGAGAAACTTGGACAGAATCTGAAAGGACACTGCTGGAAGAAGGAGAAGCTCTTGAAATTACTAAAATGTCTTTTGTAAACGATGCTCTTCTTTATGGTATAGGAACTAATCAACGCGTGTTCAAGACAGAAGATAAAGGTAAGACTTGGGAAAAGATAGCTACATTAACAGAAGAAACAACTGCTGAGTTAAATAACATATCATTTTATAATAGTGATTTCGGTATTGTTATTTCCAATACAGCTACTGATGGTATATTGATTACCGAAGATGGCGGCGGAACTTGGGATGTTTATAATTCCGGAAGTGAAAGTATTATGAAGACGGTTCATATTGCTAATGATTCTTTGGTTTATATAGGAGGTGTAAGTGAAGCTTTCATGAAAAGTCTTGATAAAGGAAAAACATGGACTAATATCAATCAACCCTTGATTGTTATGGATTATGTGGATATTGCAACTACTTCTACGGGTATAGGTTATGCTTCCGGTACTAAATCAGGATTGAAACGTCATATCCCCGACCTAACAGCAAACTTTGAAATGATAATTGATGCTGATAGTACTTTTGTAGAGTTCACAGAGCATTCCGTTGGATTTATCATTGGCTATAAATGGGAAGTAAACGGAGAAGTGGTTTCTGAAGAAATCGACATGGAAGGATTTGCCCTTGAAAGGCCTAATCTGTATAATCTTTATATGATCACTCTTACTGTTGAAGATAGAGATGGCGAAACTTCCAGTATGACAAAGACTATTGAACTTACTAGAAATCCTATCGAACCTGAGAAAAGTACAAACCCAACACCGGAAGATCAAGCAGTACTAAGTAATTCTCAAATTGACTTTGCTTGGAGTAATAACTCAACCACAGAAGGCGGTGAAATTAAATATGATATTTACTTGGGTACTTCTGCTACTGAATTAGAAGTAATAGAAGAAAATCTTAGCGAAAAGACTTATTCTTATACTGTTCAAAAGCCGGAAAACGATACTGTTTATTATTGGAGAATAGATACTAAAAATGATGAAACTACTGCCGAAGGAGATGTTTGGTCATTCACGATGAAGGCTTTAGGTAGTCCGATAGCTGCTTTTAAAAGTAATTTGAAAGATAAAGAATTAGTATTCATGATTCGTCTAATTGCAGATGGATCTGTAAGCGCTGATTTTGGAGGCAATATACAAAGTCTGCAAGTTGATTTGGAAGGAAGTAGTTTCAAGAACGCATATTTGCAAAGCGTTATGGGAGACTCCGATGAAGTAAAATTATATGGAGAGCCCGGCAGCATTGAACTTCTTTCTTTCTATGGAGTTTCTTACTCTGACAGTGAAATTACCTATGCAGACATTACGCAGCTTTCGGATTTGGGATATTTTTATATTACAGGAGGCGAAAATTCGAACCTTAGTTCTATTGATCTTAGCAATAATACGCAATTGAAAGAATTAAGATTAGGCGCTACGAGCTTGCCGTCTCTGGATCTCACCCATAATCCTTTAATTGCAATGGCCATGCTTAATGATAATAACTTCACTCATCTGGGAGAAGGGGGACTTATGATAGCAGAAGACAATCAAATCTCTTTCTTGTCACTGAGCTTTAATCAATTTAACAAATTGGATTGTTCCGTTTTCCGTTATTTGGGAGATTTCTATTGTACGGGAAATAATTTAACTTCATTAGATTTATCTCGCAATCCGGATCTTTATCAACTTCATTGTGGATATAATCAATTGACAGAGCTAGATCTTTCAAAAAATAGAAATTTAAGATACATATCATCAACTTATAATAATCTCACATTCAGTTCGATGACTGCTCCGGAAGATAAATTCAATATCACCAATAAGAATTATTTATATTTTCCGCAAAGGGAATATCAACTTCCTGAAAATGAAGCAAGTGTTGTGGATTTAAGTTCGGAATATGATATTGACGGTATGTATACTACTTATACTTGGTATGCAGTTGATGGAACTCAATTAGTAGAAGGAGTAGATTATCATATTGCAGAAGGTATTACCACATTCCTAAAAACAAAGGAAATGAAAGTCTATTGTCTGATGGAAAATAATCAATTTCCTTCTCTGGTTAATATGAGCTCTGGAGATTATTCTTTAGATTATGCAGGAATTGTGACTTCTATATTGAAGCCTATTGCAGGAGTAGATATTCCTGATGCAAAGACATTAACAGAAAGAGTTTATACAAAAGACAATCGTATCTGTGTTGAAAACCAAGCTGACTCTTTTCTTTCGATTTACAATGTTTCAGGTCAATTAGTAAAGGCTGTTGCTATAAATAGCGATTATGAAGAAATATCTATTCCGACCTCCGGTGTATTTATTGTAAAATTGAACAAAGGAAACGAGTATGTTACTCAAAAAATCATCATAAAATGATTTAGAAACAATATGGATTCCTGATGCAGATTTTATCCTCAGAGGATCAAGCCCCGATCCTCAGAGGATGAAGCCTCGATCCTCAGAGGATGAAGCCTCGATCCTCAGAGGATGAAAAAGTATCTTCAGAAGACACTGAGGGCCTTGTTTGATCGTGTGATATTTAGTCTAAAAATAGTAAGTAAGTAAGGATATTGTTTTTTTTTTAGAAATCAATAGGAGTAAAGTAAAAAGTTTATTAGGAGCAAGCGTCTGGGATAGACGCTTGCTTTTGTTTGTCGTGCCAAAGCCGAGCGGTTTTAGATATTTCTAAATATAATTTACTTCCGGATGAAGCTCTATTCCAAATTGTTCGAGGACAGTCTTTTTTACTTCTTCCGCCAAGTCTGCTATGTCTTTTCCGGTAGCCGTTCCGGTATTGATAATTACTAAAGGTTGTTTTTCATGAATTTTAGCTCCGCCTAAGGTTTTTCCTTTCAATCCGGCACGATCTATCAACCAAGCCGCAGGAACTTTCACGCGTTCTTTATCAACAGGATAAAAAGGTATATCCGAATATTTTTCTTTCAAACGGAAATATGCTTCATTTGTAAGATAAGGATTCATAAAGAAGCTACCTGCATTGCCCAATTCAGTAGGGTCGGGGAGTTTGGAAGCTCTTAAGGAAATAACTGCCTCACGTATGGATTGCAATGTAGGTTCTCCTTCTTTCAAATAAGCGCGTAAATTTCCATAGTCTAATTTAAATTCCGGATTCTTATCCAATCGATAGACAACATGAGTAATATAATACCAACCTCTTAGTTCTTCATTTTTGAATATACTATGACGATAAGAAAACTCACAATCTTCATTTTGAAAGATTTCTTTTTCGCTGTCTTGTAAGGAATAAGTATGCACTTCTTCTATACGATCTCCGGCTTCTACACCGTAAGCTCCGATGTTTTGAAAGGCACTTGCGCCCACTTCTCCCGGAATATTAGAAAGATTTTCGATTCCTCCCAAACCATTATCTACACAATAGGCAACAAAATCATCGAAAGTTTCGGCAGCGCCTACTTTTAAATAGATATGCTTGTTGTCTTCTTTTACTTTTTCGATGCCTTTGATAGCCGAATGGATAATAATCCCATTGAAATTATCCAAGAACAATAAATTACTGCCTTGTCCGATATGCCAAAAGGCTTGTGAATGAAAATATTCGTCTTGCAAGAGTTTTGATAAGTCCTCTTCATTTTCGTACTCAATAAACCAACGGGTTTTTACGTCTAAGTTGAACGTATTATGTTTCAATAATGAATAATTTTCTAAGATTCGCATGGCTATTTGTTTTTATTATTTGTTTGAAATAATGGGTTTATGAGAATGACAGGTATTATTTTTCAATAACTGACTAATCGCTTCAATATGGGCAGGAGTGGTTCCGCAACAGCCACCTATTATATTAATTAAACTTTCGTCTAAATATTCTTGAACTTGCAAAGCAAAACTTTCAGGCGTTTCTTCATATTTGCCTTCCTTATCGGGAAGTCCGGCATTGGGATAAGCCATAATATAACAAGGGGAGATTTCTTTCAGTTTCTTCAAAAATGGTTTTATATACTCAGCACCAAAGGAACAATTCAGACCTATCGCTAACAAAGGATAATGAGCAAGCGAGGCAATGGCTTCTTCCAAACTTTCGCCCGAAAAAAGTGTGCCGTTTTCGCCCGAAATAGTAAAAGAAAGCAGGATAGGAACTGTTCTTTGCATATATTCCATCGCTTCTTCCGCAGCCATCAACGCCGCTTTTGTATTTAATAGATGATAGGAAGTTTCAATAAGTAAAAAATCTACGCCTCCTTCAATCAATGCTTCCATTTGTTCGCGAAATGCCGAGCGTAATAAAGGAAAAGGAATGTTTTGAGAAGAAGGACCTACCGAGCCGGCAACCAATCGAGGCTTATCGGGAGTTTTAGCTGTGAAATCATCTGCCGCTTTTCGAGCAATTTGAGCACCTTTCAGGTTTAATTCTCTCACTTCTTTCTCCATTTGACAAGCAGATAGGGAAATTTCGTTGGAATTAAATGTATTGGTTTCAATAATATCAGCACCTGCAACTAAGTATTGAGTATGAATAGATTCAATGACGGCAGGATTATTTATATTCAGCATGTCGCTGTATCCTTTTTCGGGAAGACTGTTTGTTTGAATCATTGTACCCATCGCTCCGTCAAGAATAAGGATACGTTCATTAAGGAGTTCTTTTATCATACCTTAAAAGCTCTGTCCATATCGCGCTTATCGTCTTTTTCTCTTAGGGACTGACGCTTGTCATAACTTTTCTTTCCTTTAGCAACTGCTAATTTTAGTTTTGCCAAACCTTTTTCGTTGATATAAAGTTCGTAAGGTACGGCAGTATATCCGGTATTTCGCAACGCAGATTCTATTTTATTCAATTCTTTACGCTTCAACAATAGCTTTCGGTCTCGCCTTTGTGAATGATTATTATAAGAACCATAGAAATACTCGGCAATGTACATGTTTTTTACCCATAACTCATTGTTGATGATGGTACAAAAACTATCCACCAAGCTTGCTTTGCCCAAACGAATAGATTTTATTTCAGTTCCGGTCAATACAATTCCCGCTTCATACTCTTCTATGAAAATATAATCAAACGAAGCGCGCTTGTTCTTTATTACTATTTGTTTTGGAGAGCTCATTCTTACTATTGCCTTAAACAAGAGTTTGCAAAGATAGTTCTTTTTTCGCTGAAAATTGTCTATCTTCGCGCCTTTAATTCATTCAAAATTTATAGAACAATGGCAGAAACACCCGATTGCCCAAAGTGCAAGATGAACAATACCTATTTTGATGGTATAACTAACGTATGTCCGGATTGTTTCCACGAATGGTTGGACGGAGATGCAGAATCTGAAACAAATGATGATACTCCTCGCGATAGTAATGGCGTAGAATTGCAAACAGGCGATTCAGTTACCGTAATCAAAGATTTACCCGTAAAAGGATCTTCAATGGTTGTGAAAAGAGGAACGAAAGTAAAAAATATTCGCCTAACAGAAGATCCCGAATTAGTGGATTGTAAGGTGGACGGTTCAAGTATTGTCCTCAAAACTTGCTTTCTGAAGAAGAGCTAAAATAGAAAGAATTTGCGATCTTAGATTTTAGATTTACGATTTGTTTTTTCATTAGGAAAATCAGTTATTCTAATTTTTCGAATAACTTAGAAAAGAAGATCATTAAATGAGTAAATAATAATTTAATCTTCAGATAAAATAGATAGAGGTAGTCATTATGATTGCCTCTATTGTTTTTATGTATTTTCTTTTGATATTTCAGAAAATACATTATTTGTTTCC
>DAIPZW010000074.1:0-7654 GCA_036781965.1 Bacteroidales bacterium | reverse complement strand
TGTATTTGCTTTGAAATAGCAAAAAAATCGGCTGCGGATTTTAGGGAAATATAAAGTTTATTTTTTTGAGGATAAAATGTTCTTTTTACCTCTCCCTATATCCCTCTCCACAAGAGAGGGACTTTTTATTTATGTCATCCTGAACTTAACATTTGTCATCCCAATCTTGATTTGGGATCTCATGAGATTGCATATCAAGACTGCAATAACAGGAACATTAAAACCTCGTCGGTTTTTCTATACCTTTTGCTTGAAAAACTATATTGCATAAAAAAATCCCTCTCTTGTGGAGAGGGATATAGGGAGAGGTTGATTATCTATTTCTAGGAAATCTTCTTTCCTTTTCTCTTCTTTCACGTTCACGATTATTCTTTCGCTTGTCTTCTTTTCGCCGTGAAGATTCTATTTTTTGCTTTCTGTCGTCAGAAGGAGAGGCTTGAGCTTGCTCGATAGCCACTCTACGCCCGTAAGCTTTGACTCCATCCAAATTTTGGATTACTCGGACCATATCTTTCTCTCTTACTTCAAAGAAAGAGAAGTTTTTCATCAAGTCGATACGACCTATATCTACTTTCTTACCGGAAATATTATCATTCAAAAGACCGATAACTCCTTTCACGTTTAGTCCGTCCGTCTTTCCAACGTTTAAGAAAAGACGTGCAAATCCGGCTTCCGAAGCGCGTCCGGTTCCTTTGCCCGATTCGCCGCGCATACCGCGTTCTCCACGCTGTCTTTCACTTTTTTCTTCCGGAGCATATATTTCTCCTGCTTCTTGATAATAATCCAATAAGCGATTAAATTCAAGAGAAATCAAGCGTTTGATAATATCTTCCTTGTCTAGCCATTCAAGTTTTCGGAAAATAGAAGGAAGCGATTCTTCGATCTCTTCTTCATTGACCTTAACTTTTTCCAAACGGTCGATGAAATGGAACAATTGTCTTTCACAAATTTGTTTGCCGGTCGGAATTTTCCCTTCTTCAAACTGTTTGTTGATTTTCTTTTGTATCTCCTTAACTTTATGTTTTTCTCTTAAATGGATAATCGCAATAGCGGTTCCGGTCTTACCTGCACGTCCTGTTCTTCCCGAGCGATGAGTATAAGATTCCGTATCATCGGGCAAACCATAATTAATAACGTGAGTCAAATCATCGACATCCAATCCTCTAGCAGCAACGTCTGTGGCAACTAAAAGCTGAATGTTCCGAAGACGAAACTTTTGCATCACATAATCTCGTTGAGCTTGAGAAAGATCCCCATGAAGCGAGTCGGCATTATACCCGTCTTTAATCAATAAATCGGCTATCTCTTGCGTTTCCTTCTTCGTACGGCAAAAGATAATACCGTAAATGCTTGGATTATAGTCGGCAATACGTTTTAGAACCAGATACTTGTCGCGTGCATTAACCATATAATAAATATGACGCACATTAGCGGCACCTTCATTCTTTTTTCCGATAACGATTTCCTTCGGATTGCGCATGTATTTACGAGTAATCTTGGCAATTTCCTTAGGCATAGTTGCCGAAAAGAGCAACATATTTCTATTTTCCGGAACATGCATCAAGATTTCATCTAAACTTTCCGAAAAGCCCATATTCAGCATTTCGTCTGCCTCATCTAAAATGATATTGCGAACATTATCTAATTTAGCTTCCTTACGATTAATTAAATCAATTAGTCTTCCCGGAGTAGCTACTATAATATGTACGCCACGACGAAGGGTTCTTATTTGACTTTCTATACTAGAACCTCCATAAACAGGAAGTACTTTAAGTTTAGGAATGTATTTTGAGTACTCAGTCAGATCGTCTGCAATTTGCAAACAAAGTTCTCTAGTAGGACAAAGAATAACGGCTTGAGTTTTTATTTCTTCAATGTTAATTCGTTGGATAATAGGAAGCCCGAAAGCTGCAGTTTTTCCCGTTCCTGTTTGGGCTAAAGCAATTACTTCGTTGTCTGTTCCCAGTAGATAAGGAATCACTTCCTCTTGTACCGGCATTGGGTGTTGATAACCCATTTCGGAGATAGCGCGTAAGATATTAGGAACTATCCCCAGTTCTTCAAATGTTTTCAAAATGATCTTTAATTATAAATAAACGAGGTGCAAAGGTACAATTTATTTTTGCAAGTTGTTGTATAAAAGGATTTCTTTTAGTTTGTTTCTTTTTTCGGGCGTCAGTTTAAGCTCATTTTTCAAGTAGTTTTCTAAAGACCCGAAGTCTTCTGATATTCTTTCAAACGTATAGTTCATAACCTCCCGGTGAGCACTGAATAAAGCCGTGAAAGTTTCTTGTGTTTGCGTGTCAAACATTTCAATTCCTTGAATTTGAGAATAATAATCAATCAAATCGTTGGATAAAAGATAATCTTCTATAATGAGACTTTGATCCACATTCAAGGCAGCAAGAATAATAGCAGATACCACTGCTGTTCTATCTTTTCCTAAAGGACAAGAGAAGACTATCGGATAATTTGCCTCATCTAATAAAATATCAAATACCTGTTCCAAATAATCCGGATTGTTTTCAACTATAAAATAAATAAAGTCTTGAAGATATTTCAATATATCTTCCCTTGTCATCTTACCGGATAAAATTTGATCAAAGAAGACATTATCTTTGTTTCCTCTGAAAGGAAGATTAATTATATTGACATTATTAAAAAGATAGGCATACCAGCTTAAATCAGCGTCCAACCTTAAATCAACAATCGTTTTAATTCCTAATTCATTAATAATATCTATGTCTTGAGGGCTTGCATTATATAAAGAACCCGAACGATAAATCTTTCCCCACTTTATTTGATCATTATTGCAAGTATTATATCCTCCTAAATCTCTAAAGTTAAAAATGGTATTGGAATGAATCACTCGATCAGTAGTAATTGTGGAATATTTATTGTTGAATATCAATTTATAATAGGAGCGTTTGCCTTCAGTATAGGGAGGAACAAGAACAACTCCGGCTGTAGTGTTTTCTTTCAATATGGGTTCTGACTTAGGATCAAAAGTTTCAGGGCAAAGAGAGCTAAAAATCTTCACTTCTCCTTTTATTTGAGGAAAAGTCTCCCACTTAATAAGATATTCATCATTATTCGTCAAACTTGAAAGAGTCCTGATCTCGGGATTTTCCTTTGAGCATGAAGAAATGAGGATAATTAAAAAGAGAATAGGAGTAAAGTTTTTAATCATAAAGTCTGTTCCCATGTATATTTATGGCACAAAAATACGCGAATTGCTGAATAAGAAAGCGGAGTTAAGTAAATTTAACTCCGCTATTTAGCTACTTTAATTTTTCGTCAGGTATTTTACGCCTTAGAAACGACAGGAATCTCACGCTTAAAGCTTTCGCTAAGTGAAATCATAGTTTCTGTGGAAATGACTCCGCGAATTTCTTGAATACGTCCGTTCAATAATTCCATAAAATGCTCGTTGTCTCGGGCATAAAGTTTAATCAACATAGTATAAGGGCCTGTTGTAAAATGACATTCGACTACTTCCGGAATCTTCTTAAATTCAGGAACGACATCTTTATACATAGATCCTTTTTCTAATTTTACTCCGATATAAGTGCAAGTATTATATCCCAAAGCTTTTGGATTGATATGATAACCTGAACCTGTAATCACACCCATATCAATCATCTTTTGCACTCGTTGGTGAATAGCTGCGCGGGAAACGCCACATTCATCAGCTACGTCCTTAAAAGGGATACGAGCATTCTTTGAAATGATTTCTAAAATCTTTAGGTCCAACTTATCTATCTTTTCCATTTACTTTTTATTTAACAATGTCAACTAATTCTACTTCAAAAACCAAAGTTTCATTAGGAGCAATTGCAGGAGCGCTGCCTCTTTCTCCATAAGCTAAGTCAGAAGGAATATAGAATATATATTTAGAGCCAACAGGCATTAGTTGAATTCCCTCAGTCCAACCTCTAATTACTCTGTTTAATGGAAATTCAGCAGGTTTTCCTTGTTCTGTTTCTTCAAAGATACTACCATCTGTTTTGGTTCCTTTATAATAAACACGAACAATGTCTTCTGCTGTAGGTTTTGCTCCGTTTCCTTCAGTAAGAACTTTGTATTGAAGTCCGCTTGGAAGGCTTATAATTCCTTCTTTACCGGCGTTTTCTTCAAAAAACTTCTTGTTCTCCTCGATTCTATTGATTGCATTCGCCTGTTCCTTTTGTCTTGCTTCAGCGTTTACTCTTCCAATAATGGCTCTAAGCGTAGAATCATTTAATTCTGCCGGGATCTCTGTTTTTAATATCTCGGCAATTAATCCGGCTTTATATAATTCGGGATTAATTTTCTTAGAAGTATCTCCATCAAACATAAATGCACTGAAACTTGGCATGATTTGATTTCTTAATGCATAACCATATTGCACACCATTCATTCGTGCTAAAGTTTTATAATCATCAGTATGCGTATTGAAGCCTTCTTCCAAACCTTTTAAGAAATCATCTACATAATCAGCCATATTAGCTTCTTTTAAGCTTTCTACAATCTGGGTTCTTTTAGCTTCATTGATACCACTTATATAAGATAAAGTATCAACATCTGTTTTTAGTTCAACTTTACCCGTAGATACTTTATCACAAGAAGTAAATGTAATAGCAGCAAAAGCGAATGCTGCGCAGAAACTAATTTCTAACCTTTTCATATTCATTTAGTTTTATAAATTATTTATTAATACCAATTAATTCAACGTCAAAAATCAAAGTACTGTTAGGTTCAATCATTTCTCCTGCTCCTTGTTCTCCATAAGCTAAGTCAGAAGGGATATAAATTCTATATTTGGAACCCTCTGACATTAATTGTAATGCTTCAGTCCAACCTTTAATTACTTGATTCAAACCGAAAGTAGCAGGTTGTCCCCTCTGAATAGAACTATCAAATACTTGTCCGCCAATCAAACGTCCTTCATAATGAACAGTTACTTGGTCAGTTGCTTTAGGTTTTTCTCCATTTCCTTCAGTTAATACTTCATATTGCAATCCGCTTGGGGTTACTTTCATGCCGGCTTTCTCTTTATTGATACGAAGAAACTCTTCTCCGGCTTCTTTATTTAACTTCAATTTTTCTTCTTGCAACTTAGCGAAATACTCATTAATTACAGTTTTGGCTTTGTCTATACTCATTTTTGGTTCTGAGTCATTAAGTGCCGAACGGAAAGCATCTGTAAAATCTTCGATATTAACTTCTTTTATTCCTGACGCTTTAAAATTGTAACCCATGCTTAATCCTAAAGCATAACTAATTTCATCCATGATCTTTTTTTGTTAAATTAAATTATATAGGTTGGCAAAAGTAATGTTTTTCCAATAAAGAGACAAGGCAAACCATTGTTTTTTGTATTTTTGCCTCGCTGCAAAGGCAAAAACGATTTAAGGCAAATTTTATGGAAGACAAAATAAAAATCTATTGTAAGAACACAGAATCATTTCAGGAGTTTCGGGCAGGAATATCATTGTTTGAGATGTATAATCAATTGGATATATCTTTATCCTCGCCTCTTATTTGCGCAAAAGTAAATAATGAAACCAAATCGCTGAATTATAAATGTTATTCTCCAAGAGATATAGAATTTATCGGATTAAGAGATCCGTCGGGAATGAGAGCTTATGTCCGTTCGCTATGTCTGATTTTATCGAAAGCGGTCAAAGATATATATCCCGAAGGAAAATTGTTGATTGAACACTCTCTTTCCAATGGATATTACTGTGAACTTGAATTAGGAAGACCGATTAATAAGCAAGATATCGATGCCATTGAAAGACATATGAAATCAATTGTTGAGGCTAACTATCCTATCGAAACAATCAAAGATCAAGCTTCTACGGTTATTCAACTTTTTCGCGACAATGGCATGGAAGACAAAGCAAGTTTAATAGAAACCGTGAATGATAATTATGTTACTTATAATCTATTAGACGGATATGTAGATTATTTCTATGGAGCTTTGGTGCCAAGCACCCAATTTATTTATTTGTTCAAGTTGGAGCAGGCAAACGGAGGTTTATTGCTTCGAGTTCCTAATCCAAACAAGCCGGAAGAACTGCAAGAGTTTGTGAAGCAACCGAAAATGATGGAAGCCTTTCGCGAACATTTGGATTTTCAAAAGGCATTGGAGATGAACAATGTATGTGATTTGAACAAAGTAATCCGCGAAAAGAAAATCTCGACAGTCATAAAGATAGCAGAAGCCTTTCAAGAAAGAAAAATAATCAATATTGCAGATGATATAAGCAATCGTTATAATGATGGAGTAAGAGTAATTCTTATTTCCGGCCCTTCTTCTTCCGGGAAGACCACTTTTGCTAAACGATTGCAAGTCCAATTATTGGTAAATTCCATACATCCTATCAATATCTCTTTAGATGATTATTATGTAAATAGGGTAGATACTCCATTAGATGAGAATGGAATTTATGATTATGAGTCTTTATATGCCATTGACTTGGATACATTCAACTCGGACTTAAAGAAAATAATAAATGGCGAGGAAATAGCTTTACCTACCTATGACTTTAATACAGGGAAAAGGGTTTATAAAGGAAATACTGTCCAATTAACTAAAAATTCTGTTATCGTTTTGGAAGGCATTCACGCAATGAATCCGGAATTGATTCAGGAAATTCCTCATTCATTGACCTATAAAATATATGTTTCGGCATTGACTTCCATTTCTTTAGATGATCATAATCGAATTCCTACCACTGATAACCGATTGATTCGGCGTATGGTCAGGGATTATCAGTTTAGAGGCTATTCTGCGACCGAAACAATTTCGCGTTGGTCCTTAGTTCGCAAAGGAGAAGATAAATGGATTTTTCCTTTTCAAGAGAATGCCGATGCAATGTTTAATTCTGCTATGTTGTATGAGTTAGCAACACTTAGAAGTATAGCAGAACCTATCTTAAGAGAAGTATCTCGCACCCAGCCCGAATATTCTGAAGCTCATCGTCTGTTGAATTTTCTTCATTATTTCAATTATGTCGGTGAACATGAACTTCCCAATGTTTCTTTGCTCCGGGAGTTTGTCGGAGGAAGCAGTTTTTCTTATTAATGCAAAAGAGGCAATAGAAAGTAATAATCTCTATTGCCTCTTTTCATTATAGTAATTGAGTTATTTATCTTAGTCTACATAAACAACATTACCTTCAGCGTCAGCTTCAAAGTCAAATTCAAAATAATTAGTAATCGTAGCCGCAATTTTGGAGAAGTCCAAATCTTTCATTTTAACACCACTTTCAACAGCGCGATTCTTATAGTTTGAAGAAATAACCTTAGCTTCGCGAGGATCATGGTTGCCTTGGAAAGTAATCACTAATTCTTTCACTTCATCTTCATTTGACGGAAGAAAAGTGACCGTAATAATATCCATTCTTGTAGAGAAATCAGCGATTGTTCCTAAAGATACCCTAAAAAAAGCAGCTTCTGGATCTACTGTTTCTCTAAATTTTCATGAAGACCGCCGACGATAGAATTTTGATCAGTAATATCAATCCCTAAAAATAGCATCACAAGAAGTAAAAACTACGGAAAGCATAAACAAGCTTGCCAAAAAGTAAATTGTTCTTTTCATTTTCATTAATCCTCAAATCCGCAATCATATATCTATAATAACAAATTAAAGCGTTGAGTTAAA
>DAIPZW010000073.1:0-7655 GCA_036781965.1 Bacteroidales bacterium | reverse complement strand
CATGTACAAGAAAATTTTAAAATACCCTTTATTTTTTTGGATAGCTTATTTATATTTTTGAAAATGAACTTTCAATTATTTTATATCGTTATTGTGATAATGAAAGAAAGAGGAATATATACAATAATCACAAGGATAATTATTTTTATAGCCTGTATTTTGTTACTCTTAGTGGGTGTAAATTTGATTGTCAGTTCAAAAGCTGAAAATTACTTGCATTCTGAATTGGAAAAAATCATCGAAACTAATAGTAAAGGCTTATATCGCATGAAAATAGGCAAGGTGGATGTGGATTTTCTGAGCGGTTCGGCAAGGGTAAATGATATACGTGTACAACTAAATTATGAGAAATTCAATCTATTGGAAGAACTAGACGGCTTGCCCGAAATCTATGGCTCGGCAAAGATTACTTCCATTTCTTTGCTTGGTTTGGATTATACGAAACTCCTTCTTTCCGGAAAACGAAAGTTCAAACTTAAGGAATTACGGATCCTGAATCCTGAATTTTATGTCTTTCATGAAGAACATACGGATACAATGAAAAAAAAAAGGGAAGCGTTTGATTTCTATTCTGTTATAGCTCCTTATCTGGACGAAGTGAATGTAAAGAAAATAAGCACCTCAGGCGGAAAATTCATTTGTTCAGAACAAAAAAATACACAGGAAGCGCCTTTCGAAATCAATATTTACGGATTGGGCTTTGATGTGAAAAATTGGATCGTCAATTCGGAGCGAAACACCAGGGGACATGTTTTTTATTCCGATGATGTAATCCTAAAGTTTGATAGTATCGCCACGCTTGACCCTAAGAATTTATATACTTACTCAGTTGGCGAAGGAAAAATTGGGATTCGCGATTCGTATGTCTGTTTCAATCATTTAGGTTTAACTTCTACGGTACCCAAATGGGAATATGCTCATAAACATCCTACGCATGCCGATTGGTTTGATGTGAAAATAGGGGAAATTCAATTGATGAATGTTGATTTTAATAAGTTGATAGACGAAAAAACGTTGATTGCCGACAGCTTATTTATAACGAAGGTAGATCTCCAAAACTTAAAAAATACAACGATTCCGATCTCTCATAATATTATGCCAATGGTTTATGAGCAAGTGCATAACATTCCTTTGGATTATGCTATCAACTATGTCAATCTTTCGGGTGTGGAGGTGATTTATGAGGAATATCCTGAGAATGGAAACGGGGCGGGTAAAATATTTTTTACGGATTTGCAAGGAATTTACCCTCAAGGGCTTACTAATATTGTTTCTTTTCATGAACAAACCAATCACTTAGTTGCATACGGCAAACTTATGGGAGTAGGGGAGGTACATGCTGAAATGGAATTCCCGGTGGATAGTACTTACGACCATGTAATTATGCAAGGTAAACTCGGAACCATGAGTATGCTTGCTTTAAATCCTATCCTTGAGCCTTTAACTTCTGCAAAATTGGAGGAAGGATTTATTCAAGGTATGGATTTTTATGTAGAGGGCGGTCGAAAAGAAGCATATATTGATATGACTCTTCGTTATAATGATTTATCCATCGCCTTTTTACGAGGAAAAAAGGATCATCATACGAAGAAAGGAATTTTATCCTTTTTGGCTAAAGGATTGGTTGAGAAGGATAATCCGGCTAAGGGGGAAAATGTCAGACGGGCTAAGGCTGTTCACATTCGCGACCCTTATCATTCTTCTTTCAACTATTTATGGAAAATATTATCCGAAGGTTTGATCCGTTCTCTTGGTCTCACGGATCATGTTCTGGGGACTATCGAATGGTTTAAGAATGAAAAGTAGAAATGAAAAAGAGCTTATCCATTGAATAAGCTCTTTTCTGTCTATTATAATAGGTATATAAACTTTCTTAACCCCAAATTTCTTCATCAGTCGGCACACGTAGTCGAGTAGATAAAGGAGCAATGCGAGTGATGTTTAATAAATGCTTGTATGTAAAGTTTTCAGAAATAGAATTATTTCCCCAACTTCCACATCCTAAGGTATTCGTTACCGGAAGTCCGTTTTGAAGCGAACCTCCTGCGGTTGTTGCGCAAGGAGCATTTACTATTAATCTGGATACACTGAGCTCTGTTCCCGCTGTAATAATGTTAGCTTGATTATTTGAGTGAATACCGGCAGTATGTCCGTTTCCTTCCATCGCTAAGTTTGTTTTAGCTATTTTTATAGCCTCCTCAAAATAATCATAAGGGAATGAAGCTAACACAGGACACATTTTTTCTTTGCAAATAACATCTTCTCTTCCGATTCCTTTGGATTCAACCACCAAAACACGAGTTGTTCTTGGAATAGCGATACCTGCTTTTTCAGCAATAAGAAATACACTTTTACCTACAATCTCTCTGTTCAAAGCTCCGTCTATGAAAAGGACATTTACAACGCGCTCTCTTTCTTCTTCCGGTACTATATATGCGCCATGTTTCTCAAAAGCGGCGAAGATTTCTTTTTTATATTCTCTTGGATAGATAAAACTTTGTTCTCCCGAGCAGATAATTCCATTGTCAAAGGCTCTACCGGTAATTATCTTCTCTGCAGCGTCTTCAAAGTCGCCATGTCTATCCATGATAACTTGAACATTTCCGGCTCCAACCCCAAAAGAAGGTTTTCCGGAGGAATAAGCAGATTTTACCATAGGCATACCTCCTGTTGCAACTACTACATCGCAAAGTCTCATCAGTTCTTGTGTTTTTTCCAAGGTAGGTTCTTCAATTACTTGAATAAGACCTTCAGGGACACCAAAAGTTTTAAGTGCTTCATTGATCATTTTAACAGACAAAGAAGAACAATTTTTGGATTTCGGGTGCGGAGAGATAATAATTGCGTTTCTGGTTTTCAACGCAAACATGATCTTAGACATTGGAGTTACTACAGGGTTGGTCATAGGCGTAATTCCTGCCACTACACCAATCGGCTTTGCAATTTCAATCAGGTTGGTCACTTCGTCAATATGGATAATTCCCATTGACTTTTTGTCTTTCAAGTTTTGCCACAAACCTTTCGATTTGTTTCTGATTTTAGCCACCTTATGCTCATATACACCCATGTCTGTTTCCTTTGCAGCCAAATCTGCAAGCATTTCAGCGTTATCAAACATTGTTTTCGCTGCTATTTTAACAGCATGATCTGCTTTTTCTTGATCGAAATACTCTTCATATAGTATTTGCGCTTTTCTTGCAACATCGATCATTTCTTTGATTTCCATGATAAATCTACCTTGTATCTGTTGTTTAATTAGTAATTTATATTGATTTAGTATAGAGCTTGGTAAATACTCCGAATATCTTCAGCGGAAAATGGAGTATAATTGTTTTTCAACAAACGTTGTTGGGTATTGACCGAACTTTCTGTAAAGAGATTAATGTCTTCTTCGGTCATACCATATTCTCTTAACGGTTTCTTTGGCAACATTTTTCCTAATATTTCGTCTAATACAGGATAAACATTGTCCGGTGTAGTATGTAAAATTTCTGCTAATAAGTTATTTAATTCAACTATCTTTCCTGTCGGATTCTTTTGTTGATACAATTTAAATACTTGCGTAAAGAATTGATAATTTGCTTCTCCATGAGGAACATGATAAGCTCCTCCTAGTGCATAAGAAAGAGCATGTACAGCGCCTACTCCTGCATTTCCGAAAGCAATCCCTGCATAATTGCTGGCAATGAGCATGTCTTGCAAGCGTTCAAAGCGATAATTTTCTCCTTTTTCGGCAATATTTCTAAATATATCTACCGAAATGCGAATCGCTTCCTTACTAAATAATAATGTATAAGGAGTCGCTTTAGGTGAAACGTATGCTTCCACAGCATGAATCAATGCATCGATTGCGCTGGCAGAATAAAATTTAAAAGGAAGCCCCTTCAAGAACTCAGGAATAAGTATAGCTTCGTCAGCAGTGATTGCATCGTC
Organism: Bacteroidales bacterium; assembly: GCA_036781965.1. Taxonomy (GTDB): domain Bacteria; phylum Bacteroidota; class Bacteroidia; order Bacteroidales; family Azobacteroidaceae; genus Azobacteroides. The sequence goes on along the minus strand of DAIPZW010000073.1, from coordinate 3,722 downwards.
GGCTAAACCTAGTTTTGTGTTTTTTGATTTTAGTTCCGCAATCGAAATATTAGTAACCTCGCTGCCTGTTCCACAGGTAGTAGGAATAATAATCAACTGTTTCTCTTTTATAATAGGGATCTTGCGCTCGAAAGCGTCAGTTACGTTTTGAACATCCTTCAAAACAAACAATTTAGATATGTCAATAACCGTTCCTCCTCCTATCGCTATCACTCGATCATAGTTGATGTGGCGAACATCATTCAGAATTTGATTCATCATCTCATCTGATGGCTCTCCAAACCCGTATTTTTCTTGCATAACAAAATGACAAGAAAGTTCAAGCGGCTTCATAAAAGGATCAAAAAGAAATTGATTGGTAATAACCAAGTCTTTTTCTCCTAAGTTAAACTCTTTGGTAAATTCTTCAAAAGTATCGAACCCGAGAAGCGTTGTTTTTAATTTAAACAGTTGCATAGCTCTTTAATTATAATATTTAGTTAGGGAAACGTTTGTTATATTCGTCTTTTAATTCATCTCTAAAGTCCGGATGAGCAATGTTTATCAATAGCTCTGCTCTTTTCCTTAATGACTTTCCTTTCAAATGAGCAATGCCATATTCAGTGACAATATAATCTACATCATTCCGGGAAGTTGTTACGGCTGCGCCTTCGGTAATAAGAGGCGTAATTCTGGATTTAGTACCTTTTGAAGCCGTTGAAGGCATTGCAATAATAGATTTTCCACCCGGAGCCATACTTGTTCCGCGAATAAAGTCTACTTGTCCGCCTGTTCCGCTGAATTGTTTGTTTCCTATGGATTCGGAAACCACTTGTCCCATCAGATCAATTTCAATACAAGAATTAATACCTATAATGTTGGCATTTTTCATAATTGTTAATGGATGATTTACATAATCCACAGGATAAAGCTCAATCATTGAGTTGCAATTGATAAAATCATAGAAATTTTTAGTGCCCATCAAGAACGAAGCAATGATCTTGCCCGGATGTAAGGTTTTCTTTTTTCCGTTTATAATACCTCTTTCTATTAATTCAATAGCTCCATCGGAAAACATTTCGGTATGAATACCTAAATCCTTCTTTCCTTTCAATGCTTTTAATACTGCATCGGGAATTGCACCTATTCCTAACTGAAGTGTAGAGCCGTTATCTACTAGTTCAGCACAATAATTTCCAATTGCTTCCTCAATCGGTGTGATTGTAGGAGGTGGAACTTCATAAATAGGGCGGGAAGTTTCTACGATATAGTCTAGTTCCGAAACGTGAATAAAGTTATCTCCCCCGATATAGGGTAATTGATCATTCATTTCTGCAATAACCAAGCGAGCTTCCTGAGATGCCGGCTTAGTGTAGTCACAAGAAACTCCAAAACTACAGTTTCCATTTTTATCCGGTGGAGTTATTTGAATAACTGCTACGTCTACCGGAAGTTGTTTCTTTCGAAACAGAATAGGCACTTCATGAAAAAAGCAAGGAGTATAGTCTGCATTATTTTTTGCTATGGCTTTGCGGGTGTTTGCTCCTACAAAACCGGCATTATGTCTGAAATGACCTTTCATTTCTTCTTGAACATAAGCAGCATCTCCAAATGCAAGCATATGAAATATCTCTACATCATAATAGTTGTCTTTATTTCTGGTCAATGCTTCGGGAATCAATTGAGGTGTTCCTGCTGCATGCGAGAAAACAAGATGATCATGATCTTTAATATGCGTGATTGCTTCATCAGCAGACACTATTTTTTCGGAATAAGATGCTTTATTAATCATTATTTAGATTTTTTTTCTGCTTAAATAATTCTTTGCAAAATCTATTAGTTCCTGACTAGTTTCATATGAAATGGATACTTCGTTTATCTGGTCGCCAAGTTGAGCTTTCAAGTGCTTCTCAACAATCAATTCCAAAGTTTCATGAACAGAAGGGCAAGTGGCACAATTGCCTAAGAAACGTACTTTAACTCGTTTGTCTTGCACATCAATCAAAGCGATGCTTCTTCCATGTTCGCTTAACAAAGGATTGATTGTATTATCAATAATATCTTTTATACTCTCTGTAAGAGTCATTAGTTTTCATTTTTCGAATCGTCTATTCGGGCAATTGTTTTAGCCAAAGCTTTCTTTCCTTCAATATTACCTTGGCGAGCAATCATAATTCGTTGTGCTTGAGGAGATCCTGCTCCGTGCATGGATTCTGTACGATAACCAACTGCCGCCGCACCTAAAGTAAGGTTTTCTATTAGTCTTAATAAACGCATGCGGTTTTCTGTTGCCACGGTTGCTACACCTTTTAAATATTTCTCTATATAAGGACCTGTTTCTTCATTGTATAAATCTAAAGCTGAAGGCATAGTTACCATCAACCCTCCTGCAATGTCTTCAGCCAAACGAGAAATTTCATAAGGCATACGAGTTACATTTTGCTTACAAACATTAGCTAGCAATAAGTCTATTTGATAATTTCCGGCAGGCATTTTAACTCCTTCGGCAGAACAAGCAATTCCACAAGCAAATAAGGTTTCGTTGAGATGAGTCATTTCAATTAATTTATCTTTAATGTGATTCGCCTTAGCAGCTCCGTTGTATTCGGCAGCAAGAGCAGCAGCACCAATCAATACATCGCCAACCCCAACTTTACATCCACCGTAAGATTGACGATGATAGCCGGCAAAACGTTCAACCATCATTCCTGCAAATTCATATTCCTGACACATAAATATACGTTCGTTAGGAATAAAAACATCGTCGAAGATAACTAAAGCTTCATGCCCTCCAAATTCTGCATTCCCTAAATCTATGTCTGCGCGTTCCTCCATTTTGCGAGTATCGCAAGATTGTCTTCCATAAATCATCAGGATTCCGGGAGCGTCAGAAGGAATTGCAAAAGAAACTGCATAGTCCTTATCCTCTTCTTTCATAGCCACAGTTGGCATGATTAAGTGCTCATGCGAATTTACAGCTCCTGTTTGATGAGCTTTTGCTCCGCGAACAACAATTCCGTCTTTACGTACTTCAACTATGCGTAGATATAAATCAGGGTCTTCCTGTTTTGAAGGAGATAAGCCTCTGTCTCCTTTCGGGTCCGTCATAGCTCCATCTACAGTTAAGTCATTGTCTTGTACAAATTTCATATAATCTACAAAACGAGTATGATAGTTTGTCCCATTCTTCAAATCCATCTCGTAAGTAGTAGAATAAATTGCATTAAAAGCGTCCATTCCTACACACCGTTGGAAACAAGCAGCCGTTTTCTGTCCACATAGACGTTGCATCTTTACTTTCTTAACCAAATCGTCTGTGCTTTGATGTAAGTGACAGAAGCGATTGATTGTTTTTTTCGTAAGGTTAGATTTTGCAGTCATCAATTCTTTGTGTTCTTCTTCCTCCGCCAATTGATAAGTCATTGCAACCGAATTCAAAGAAGGACGAATCATAGGATGATCAACAGGATTTTCAATCCTTTCTCCCATAAAATAAACCTTAAGATTCATTTTTCTTAAGCTCTCTACATACTCTTCTCTTGTCATCATTTCCGTAGCTCTTTTTTTATAGATTATATTATATTCTTAATTGTTGTTTGATAGTATATTCTTTTTGTAACCCTTATTCCTTCATTTTTGTTTGTTTGAGGCAATAAAGGAGGCTTTTTTGATAAAAACCTCCATATATAGAATTACTAAAACGCGACAAAGGTATAAATAAATTTATTTTGAAAATAATATAT
>DAIPZW010000072.1:0-7736 GCA_036781965.1 Bacteroidales bacterium | reverse complement strand
TCCGAAAATAATAGGAATATTTTTTAAAATAAAGGGAATAATTTTGAGTATGATTAATGTGTTTATTTTCAGCTCGTTACAAATGTTAAATATGAACGGCTTGAAAATCGATACTATCAAAATGGCGAAAAAAAGGCTCTTTTTGAAGCAAAATGTCAAAATCAAAATAATACAAATCAAATAGATATGAAAAAAACGTTTCTGATCATTTTACTGATGATTCCTTTGTTGAGTTTGCAAGCTCAAACTGTGGAAAGGGATACTATCCGTATGACTTTGGAAGATTGTTTGGAATATGCTTTTGGATATAATTATCAAAGACAATCAGTGAAAATCAATGAAGAGGCTCAAGAAGATATTTATGAACAAACGAAAATGGAGCGATGGCCTAGCTTATCTGCATCTTTATCTGAGTCATTGAGCCATACACAAGGCACAAAATCAAGTTATGACGGCAATTATGGATTGAATACAAGTGTAACTCTTTATGAAGGAGGCAAAATAGGCAATACGATAAAGAAAGAAGAGTTAGGTTTGAAGAAGGCAGGATATGAAAGTTTGCAGTATGATAATGAATTAACCATACAGATATTGCAAACTTTCCTGACTGCTCTTGGAAATGAAGAACTCCTCCGCCTGCAAGCCTATTTAGTGACCGTCAGTGAAGAGCAAGAACGGGAAGGCAAACTGAAATACGAATCCGGACAAATGATAGAAAGTGATTATTTGCTTTTGAAAGCGCAACTTGCTACGAATAAAAAAGATATGTTACAGTCTGAAATCAATAGGGATAATAGTTTAATGAGTTTGAAAAGCTTACTTTCAATGGATCCTCTACTGAAATTTGCGATTATTCCTCCGAATGATAATATAGACAGTTTACGCTTTATTCTTCCTGAGTTAGAATTTATGGAAAGAGCTATGAACACTTTGCCGGACTTAAAGATAAGTGAATATTTAGTCGAAATGGCGGAAGTGGGAATAAAGATTTCTAAATCGGGATACTATCCAACCCTTGCTTTGAATGCAGGTATTGGCACAGGTCATAGTCGAAATTATGAACATTTCGGAGATCAACTTTCAGATCGTTTTAATCAACAAGTAGGAGTCTCTCTAAGTATTCCTATTTTCGATAAAAAACGAACCAAATCCAATGTCAATCAAAGTAAATTCTCTTTGCAGCAAGCTCAATTCAGCCAAAAACAAACAGAATTGGATTTACGTCAAACTTTGGCTCAGGAATATCGAAATGTGATTGCGGCAGAAAGTACTTATGATGCTTCGGATATAAAAAGAAATGCCTACTACGAATCGTTTAATGCTTATAACGTGATGTTTCGAGAGGGAGCTATCACAACAGTTGATTTACTTCAACAACAAAATAACTACATCAGTGCAATGAATGAGTATATTCAAGATAAATACAATTTTATTCTTAAAAGAAAAATAGTAGATGTATATCTTGGAGAGCCTATTACCATGTAAATAAATAAACAAAATAGAATCATGAAAGGAAAAAAGTTAATTATAAGTATCGCCGTATTGCTGGTAGTGGTTATTGTTATCGTTTTAGGCGTAAAATCATGCAATAAACAGGAATTGATAGTATCTACAGAGCCTGTGGCGGAAGGTACTCTGGAGATAACGGTCATGACAACCGGATATGTTCAGCCGGTAGAGGAAGTAGAAGTCGGAACTCAGGTTTCGGGTGTCATAGAAAAGATATATGTAGATTATAATTCCCAAGTTACGCAAGGACAATTATTGGCGGAATTAGATAAATCTACCTTGCAGGAAAGAGTCAACCAAGCGAAGTTTTCACAACAAAGCGCACAAAGTGCTTATGACTATGCCTTGCAAAATTATAATCGGACGAAACGTTTATTTGATGGGAAAGCGGCAACAGCAGCCGATTTGGAAAGTGCCGAAAACAGCTTAAAACAAACAAAAGCGACTTTGGACAATACAAAAGCCGATTTATCTCAGGCTCAAATCAACTTGTCTTATGCAAATATCTATTCGCCTATCAATGGAGTTATATTAGATCGTTCGGTAAATACGGGACAGACGGTAGCAGCTTCGTTCAGTACGCCGACTTTATTTACTATCGCGGAAGATATGACCAAGATGCAGGTAGAAGCGGATATTGATGAGGCGGATATAGGGCAAATAAAACTCGGTCAGAAAGTTTCTTTTTATGTCGATGCTTATTATAATGAATCTTTTGAAGGAACTGTCAGTCAAATACGTCTTCAACCCACTACAACAAACAATGTAGTTACTTATACAGTAATAATAGATGCACCCAATCCGGAGGAGAAATTGTTGCCGGGAATGACTGCAAATATTACCGTAACCATTGAAGATGAAAAAGGATTGTTAGTTCCGGTTGGCGCACTTAATTTTAAGATGACTCCGGAGTGGGCTTCTGAATTAGGAATCAGTAATTTCCGAGCTTCAACAGGGAAAGAAACCGCAATTTGGATCAAAAAGAATAATACTTACGAGCGACGTGTGATTCAAACAGGAATGAACGATGGTGTAAATATAATTGTCAAGTCGGGAGTCGAAGCAAATGAAGAAGTGCTGCTTTCCCTTGCCTACGGAAAGAAAGATTCTAACGGCGAAGCAGTATCTATTATGCCAACTCCACCGAGAAGAAGATAATTGATAAAGCCATTGAAACATGAATACCATTATACATGTAAAAGATCTATGGAGAACCTTTGATGTAGGCGTTGAAAAAATTCATGCCTTAAGAGGAATTTCTTTTGAAATAAAGGAAGGGGAATTTGTTAGCATCATGGGAGCCAGCGGAAGCGGTAAATCAACCTTACTTAATATATTAGGTTGCTTGGATAAACCTTCTTCAGGAGAATACTATATAGATAATACTCCGGTCAGTAAGAAAAGTAAAGACGAACTCTCCACTATTCGTAATCGCAAGATAGGTTTTGTTTTTCAATCCTATAATTTGCTTGCTCGTACTAGTGCTTTGGAAAATGTAGAGCTTCCTTTGCTTTATAATAACACGGTTTCTTCCAAAGAAAGACATGAACGTGCTGTGCATGCCTTGGAGTTAGTTGGATTGAAAGAACGAATCGGGCATACACCTAATCAATTATCCGGAGGACAGCAACAACGAGTTGCCATTGCCCGAGCTTTAGTAAACGATTCCGTAATCTTGCTTGCCGATGAAGCAACGGGTAACCTAGATACACGGACTTCTTATGAGGTAATGAGCTTATTTCAAGATTTACATAAGGCAGGAAAAACAATTGCTTTCGTAACTCACGAACCGGATATAGCAGCTTTTACTACACGCACCATCAAATTAAGAGATGGACAGATTATTGAAGATAAAGCAGTAGAACCTAAGTCGGCAAAAGAAATGTTGGATGCACTTCCTCCGGCAGAAGATTATTAAAAAATAATGTACTATGAATTTTTCAAATTTAATAAAAATAGCTTGGCAAGCATTACTTAGAAATAAGACTCGTTCCATCTTAACGATGCTTGGGATTATCATCGGGATTGCTTCTGTAATCGCCATGGTCGGTATTGGCGAAAGTTCTACGGCAAGTGTCAGCCAACAAATTTCTTCTACGGGAACAAATATGATTATGGTGACGAGAAGCCACCAGCGAACCGGAGGAGTAAATGTGGGAAACACCAATGTTAGAAGTCTTAAAGCTGCGAATGCTGCCGCTATTCTTGAATCTCCTTATGTCGCGATGGCAACTCCTTCGGTAACTGCCGTGGGACAAATAATATATGGTTCGAACAACTGGCCGGGTTCGATACAAGGAGCGAACTCCAGTTACTTGGAAATACGTAAATATGAAGTTGCAAAGGGAGCTAATTTCTCCGAATTAGATGTATATAACTCAGCGAAGGTTTGTTTGGTCGGGCAAACCGTCGTAGATAATATTTTCGGCAATGAAGATCCTTTGGGCAAAGTGATTCGGTTTGGAAAGATTCCATTAAAGATAATCGGTGTTCTTGAAAGTAAAGGACAAAACCAGATGGGGCAAGACCAAGATGATATAGTTATTGCTCCATACACGACAGTTCAAAAAAGAATCCTGGCAATTACTCATGTACACATGTTAATGGCTTCGGCCGTATCGGAAGAAATGGTGGATCTTGCGGCGGCAGATATAGACAAAATACTGAGAACAGAGCACAAATTAAAGACAACTGAAGATAATGATTTTGAAGTTCGTACACAAAAAGAAATGTTGGAAATGATGGACTCTGTAACCGGAATGCTAACTATTCTGCTTGCCGCAATTGCCGCTATTTCTTTATTAGTTGGCGGAATTGGCATCATGAATATTATGTATGTTACTGTAACGGAACGGACTCGTGAGATAGGACTCCGTATGTCTATAGGAGCAAAAAATAAAGATATATTACAACAATTCTTATTTGAGAGTACCATCCTAAGCTTAATCGGAGGTATAATAGGTATCGCTTTGGGTATAGGCTTGTCTTATGTTGCCTGCTACTTTTTGAATTGGCCCTTTGCCGCAAATGTATTTATTATTATCATATCCTTTGCGGTTTGTGCTATAATTGGAATCTTTTTTGGTTGGTATCCTGCTCGAAAAGCGGCAAATTTGGATCCGATCAATGCTTTGCGTTATGAATAAGAAGAATTTCGTACATTTGTGTCCAAAGAAAAATCGAATGAAAAGAAATTCTTTTTCGACCAAGAGTGTACTTTATATATCTCTTTTATTTTCGCTGGGGATTACCTTGATGTTTTTCATCATGTATTTCTTCGGAAAAGATACTTTTATGCCTCCGGATTCTCCTCTTCCCCCTCATCATCATCGGCATGAGGAGAATTTTCAACATATCCTCTTTAATTTTATTGGAAACTTCATTTTATTATTTGTTCTTTTCTGGTTCAATCAAAAAATAATTTATTCGGAACTGAAAAGGAAAATACTTTGGATTGTATTAGGTAGTATTCTTATTACGATCATAATAAATCTGTCGGTTCTTTTCTTACGAATGGAATTCTTTGATATTAGAATCCCGCCCAATCGTGCTATTATGGGGCGCATGGGAAGTGATATATTTCTGATGTTAATCGTTATTTTCATTTCTCAAATTATTTATTTGTCCAGAAAGAAGCAGGAAATGGAATTAAAGAACCAAGAGTTGATAGCGGAAAACGTTCAATCGCGCTATGAATCCTTAAAAAATCAACTAGATCCACATTTCTTATTCAATACTCTAAGTTCATTAAACTCGATGATTGCTATTGATCAGGCGAAAGCGCAGGATTATGTCTTGCAACTATCTTCTGTTTTTCGATATACCCTACAAAATAAAGAAATTGTAAGTTTAAGGGATGAACTTAAGTTTACGGAAGATTATTGTAACCTAATGCAAATTCGCTATGGAGATAATTTTGAATTTATATTTAAGATAGATCCTTCTTCATTAGAGAGTTTAGTGGTTCCGCTAAGTATTCAAACTTTGGTTGAGAACGCTATAAAGCACAATGTAATATCCAATAAAAAAGTATTTACCATTACCATCGAGACAATAAATAACAAAGCAGTTCGGGTAACTAATCCTGTTCGTAAAAAACTAAATACCGAAGAAGGGGAGGGTATAGGTTTAGCCAATTTAACGGAGCGCTATCGATTGAAATTGGGAAAAGAAATTATGGTAGTCAGGAAAAACGATCAATTTGAAGTTACTATACCTTTAATCTCACCCGTATAAAAACATGAAAGCAATCATAATAGAAGATGAAAAGCTACCTGCTCAGTCTTTAGAGAAGATGTTGGGGAAGATTGCGGCGGAAATAAAAATTGAAGCAGTTATCCAAACCATTGAAGATAGCGTAGATTGGCTTACTACCCACGATATGCCGAAATTGATATTTATGGATATTCATTTAGCGGACGGTTCTTCTTTTACGATCTTTGAAAAAATAAAAATTACCTGTCCTATTATTTTTACGACGGCTTATGATGAATACGCACTGAAGGCATTTGAAGTAAATAGCCTTGATTATTTATTAAAACCGATTAGAGAGGAAGAATTGGAGCGTGCTATCAACAAAATAAGACAGTTCACTTATAATACTTCGGCGCAAGAAACAGAACAGACAGACTTATTGACAAAGTTAGCAGCTTCTTTATTGCAAAAAAAGCCTACTTATAAATCTTCCTTACTTGTAGCTGTCAAAGACAAGCTCATTCCGCTGTCTGTTTCTGATATAGCTTATATTTTTATAGAAAATCGCGCGGTTAAAGCCGTTTGTTTTGACGGAAAAGAGCTTCCGCTCGACTTTACGCTAGATGAATTGATTACTCAACTTAATCCTCAAACTTTTTATCGGGCAAATAGACAATATATTATTTCCCGAAATGCCGTAAAGAGCCTTTCCTTATGGTTCGGAAACCGAGTAGCAGTAAACTTAACCGTACCTACTTCCGAACGTATCCTTGTCAGTCGTACTCATGTCAAGGAATTGAAACAATGGCTTACGGGGTGAAAATTTTAAATAACTCTCCTTTCTCAATTATCAACTATTAACTAAAAAATTGTATCTTTGTCCCGAAGCTTTATTTACTAAGCACAATAAAGCACGAGTTTTAATGTTTTAAATCGTCGTAATATGAAAAAGAAAATCTCTTATTTTATCATAGCGATAGCTTTCATCGGGATTTTGCCTGTACAAGCGCAAACGAAAGTAGTAAAAGCCACTGCAACAAAAGCAAATAACTATGGTATTCAATACTCTCTTCCAAAAACTATTTTGGAAATCGAAGTGGAATATACCGAAACAATTAAAACAGCGGGGCAATATGCACGTTATGCTTCCCGATATTTGGGATTGTCCGATAAGGAAGTAAATTTTGAAGATATAACTGTTTACTCATTAGATGAAATCAATGTGAAAGATGGTTATTTGCCGAATACGGAAAAGAGTTATTTGGTTTCTTTCAAGACAAAAACAACTGCTCCTTTTGTATATTTGACTGAAGACGGTGTACTTTGCACGATCAATGCGGAATATACGCCGGAATCTAGTTCTCAATATTCACAACTCGAAACAAATACTCAAAACACTTATATCAATCCTCAATCTATCTTCAACGAAGAATATTTACAAGCAGGATCTACCGGAAAGATGGCGGAAATTGCTGCTAAAAATATTTATTCCCTAAGGGAAAGTCGTCAAGATATTCTAACAGGACAGGCAGATAATATGCCCGGAGACGGAAAAGCGATGGAGATAGTATTGGGAAGTTTGAATCAACAGGAAAAATTGTGGATGGAACTGTTTACAGGGACTACTGAAATCAAGAAACATAAAAAGATAGTCAAAGTAGAACCCAATACAGAACTTGAAAAAGAAGTATTATTCCGCTTTTCTAAATATTTAGGCGTAGTTGATTCCGAAGATTTAAGCGGAATGCCGGTGTATGCTAATTTGAAAGATCTTAAGACAGTCGAAATTCCTGAACAAGACCCGAAACGAGCAGCAAAAGAACCTGAAAGTTTAGTTTATAACCTTCCGGGCACAGGCGAATTGGAACTTTATTACGGAAATGAACAAATCTATCGCGCAGAACATATTATTACTCAATTCGGTACTACTCAAATTCTTGCCGATAAACTATTTGAAGATAAAAACAAACCGGTCAAAATCCATTTCTACCCGAATACCGGCGCCGTTCGTCAGATAATACAATAAAATATCA
>DAIPZW010000071.1:0-7739 GCA_036781965.1 Bacteroidales bacterium | reverse complement strand
TAATCGATAGTAAGAATTACCTAAATTGTAATAAATAATGGGCGATTTTCCACTTTTACTGATTACTTCTTCATATAAAGATATCGCTTCTTCGTAACGATTTTCCGTGTAAGCTTGATTGGCTTGTTCGATTAAATTCTGAGCAAAAAGGAGAACAGGACAAAGAAGTAGGGTATATAGAATAATTATTTTCTTCATGGCTTATTTTTTAATTACATTTTCCATTTTATCAATCGCTGCGACCGTTAAATTATAGAGATCGTCCATCGCTTGATGTCCATCGCTTGGAGCAAATCGGGCAAATTCGGCAGTGTCCAGAATATTCAAGAATTGATTAATTAATTCTTGATCTACATGCTTATTTTGCAATTCTAGTTCTACATTGTCTTTGGTCAAAGAAGCGACCGGCATATTTAATTTATCGCCCAAATATCCCCAAACAGCTTTTGATATTTCATCGTAGAAAGCTTCTTTTTGATGTTCTTTCAAGTGTTTATTGGCTATTTTCAAGCGTTTAGTTGCAACTTTATTGGCTTTTTTCGTTCTTGACAAAGCTATGTTTGCATTTTCTGCCGCTCTTTTCCGATTGATAATAAAGAATATAATAAATCCTACGGCAGGAATAATATAAAACAGCCAATAACCGATAGTTCCCCAAAAATATTCTCCGGTTTGGAAGGCATAGTTGCCGGTTTTAATATGACGAATGTCTTTCCCTAAGTATTTAACATCTTCTTTAGAGGTTCCATTCACAATCATAGCGTTTCCTCCGGTTCCTGTTCCCTGTTCAACTTTAATGGTATAGCTTTCGCTGGACAAAGTTTTATAAGTTTGGCTCTTTAGATCGAAATAAGAAAACTCTACTTTAGGTATGGTGAAAATTCCGGCATAACGAGGAATAGCCATATACTCAATAGATTTGCTTCCGCTTACTCCTGCTGTGTTTACTCGGATTGACTCACTGACTTTAGTGTCTAAATCGTCAAAATCATTCGGAAAAGTTATGCTAGGATTCTTCAAAAACTTGATATTTCCTGAACCATTGATATTTAACTTTATACTTAATACATCATCGGTCTTTAATTCTTGAGTATTAATGGAAGAAGTCATGGAAAAATCGCCGACTGCTCCCGAAAAAGAAACCGGTTTGCCTGCCGGCAAAGCTTTTACATTGACTTCTACGCTAGGACTTGTCAGTGTTTTCTTGGTTGTTTCAACAATATAAGGAGGATCGAAGAAGGAATTTCGGTTCTGATTGATTACTTCTTGATGTATTTCTACATCACATTTACCCGTAGATATACTTGTGCTACCTGCTTTTATGGGAAAAGCCACATATTGTCTCAATACGGCTGTGTAATATTGTCGTCCGTCATATTCTTCTACCTTTCTACTATTATCTGCGCTCAGATCTATTTCTTGTGTTAAGAAACCGCTTAGATCCGGAGCTTGGAAATTCGTAAGATTAATTCCTTGCTGACGATAATAAAGTTTGAAGGTGATAATAAGTCCTTCTCCTTCATAAGGAGAACGCTTGGAAACATGGGTGCGAATAAACAAATCATTGTTGCTGATTGCAGGAGTGCTAGATGTTCGTGTCTGATTATTATTTCTCTGACTGCTGCTATTACTTCTTCCGGGCAATGCTTGGTCGGCAGTTACGACTTTAACTGTAACGGCTTTCGATTCGTAAGTCTTATCATTTACTTTAATCGTTGCTGCAGGAATAGTATAAGTTCCTGTTTCTGAAGCTAAGTAAATATAGGTAAATGTTTTTGAAAAGGTAGTGGAACTTTGCCCATTGTAATTGGAAGAAAATACGCGTGAGCCGGTAGATGGACCATATAATTGATTTAATCCTTGAGCATCCGGCACACGTAACTCTTTTGCATTTATATCCGAAGAAGATTCTACGGAGTAAATTACCTTGAATTGTTCATTTACGGCTACTGAAGCAGGCGCAGAAGCTTTGAATGTAATATTTTGTGCGAGCAATCCGGTGCTTGCTAGTATTATCAGTGCGAATAAAGAAATCAGTTTCTTCATTATATATCTATTTTTTTTTATTTACCAGTTTTTATCAGTCACTTGTTGCTTAGCCTTTTGTTGTTCTTGCAGTTGAACTTTTTCTTGTGTCTCTCGTTCTTCCTGCATCAAAGCTTCAAGTATTTGTTCTGCTTGTTCTTGACTCATTTGTGAGCTATCTTGCTGTTGTTCTTCTTCTTTTTCCTCTTCTTGATCTTGACTTTCCTGATCTTGATTTTGTTCTTGATTCTGCTCTTGATCTTCATTTTGATCATTCTTGTCTTGATTTTGTTGCTCTTCTTGCTCCTCTTCTTGTTCTTGTTCTTGCTCCTGATTTTGATTCTGGTTGTCTTGATTTTCTTCTTCCTCTTTTTTGAGTAACCATTGAGCAAGGGCAAGATTATAACGAGTTTCTTCGTCATTTGGATTATTCTTCATCGAATTCCGATAAGCATTCACTGCTCCTTTGTAGTCTTCATTTGCCATACAAATATTTCCTGAGTTGTGCCAAGCCATTGCTTTTTTCTCTTTGTCTGTTTCATGGTCTTCAACGAACTTATATTGTTTTTGGGCTTCCTCGTTCTTATTTTGGCGAAACAGACTGTTTCCTAAATTATAAGCAGCATCCGAAGAACGCATATCTTCGTCCTGCGCCCGTCTGTATTCTATTTCGGCATCTACATATCGTTCGCTTTTGTATTCTTTATTTCCTTCGCGAAGCGCTTTTCGCATTTCTTTTCCTTCTGATTTACAAGAAGTAAAAGCGATTAAAAGAGCCAATAAAAAATAAATATACTTTTTCATGAGAACAATTTGAATTTAGAAAATAATTTACTTTTCCGGTTCAATATCAATACTTCTACAATAAGTAATATGATCAAAACCCAAGCAATAATAGGGAATAGTTCATTATAATTACTGTATGATTTTGTTTCAATCTCGGATTTACTAAGTTTATCTAATTCTTGTTGGATAGTTCGGACAGTGCTGCTGGTATTATCAGCATGAATATACACTCCCTTACCTGCAATGGCGATTTCTTGGCACATGGCTTCGTTCAATTTAGTTACCACTACATTTCTTTCGGAGTCTCTTAAATAATCCCTGCGATTTTGCATAGGAATAGTACCTCCTTGGGCTGAACCGATACCAACAACATTGACTGTAATTCCTTTGTCTTCAGCTGCCTTAGCTGCTCCCGTAGCATTATCCTCGTGTCCTTCTCCATCAGTAATTATAATAATGGTTTTACCAATGTCTTTGTTGGATGAAAACGAACGAGTTGCCAAATCAATCGCTTTTCCTATCTGAGTTCCCTGAATGGGCACCATTGAAGTATTAATAGAAGAAAGGAAAAACTTAGCCGATATAAAATCAGGGGTAATAGGTAATTGAACATAGGCATCGCCTGCAAAAACAATCAGTCCGATTTTATCATCATCAAGATCATCAATCAAACGAGATAGAATCATTTTAGCTCTATCTAATCTAGATGGTTTAATATCATCAGACATCATTGAGTTAGATACGTCTAAACAAATCATTACTTCAACTCCGTGTTTTTTTACCGTTTCTAATTTTGTACCCATCTGAGGACGTGCAATCATAAAAATAAGTAAAGCGACAGCAATAAATAGAATCCAAAACTTTAAATGGTATTTCTTGGTCGAAGCATTAGGCATTAGTTGTCCGATAATAGTAAGATCTCCAAACTTTTTCAACGAATTTTTCTTTCTGCGTATGAAAAAGAAGAAGACCAGTAATATAACAGGCAATATTAGTAATGCATATAGAAATTCAGGATGTGCAAATTGAAACATAACTTACTTTTATTAAGGTATATTCTTCAAAAACGTATATCTGAAAGTAACGTCTAACAATAAAAATAACAAAGCAATCAAAGCAAAGAGTTCAAAGCATTCTTCTTTTTGGCTAAACTCTTGTACATTAAGCAAAGTCTTTTCCATTTGGTCAATTTCTTCGTAAACGGCTTTCAGTGTTGAATTATCAGTAGCCCGGAAATACATTCCTCCGGTCGTTTGAGCAATTTCTTTCAATGTCTTCGTGTCTATGTTTACTTTACGCATTTCATAAACAATATTTCCTGCTAAATCACGGTAGGCTGGGGTAGAAGCTTCCCCGTTAGTGCCGACTCCAATAGTATAAACTCTAATTCCAAACTTTTTAGCTAGATCAGCAGCTGTTACAGGAGTTAGAATACCACTATTATTAGATCCGTCTGTCAATAAGATAATTACTTTCGACTTGGCTTTGCTGTCTTTCAAACGGTTCACTGCTGTGGCTAAACCATTTCCTATGGCAGTTCCATCTTCAATCATAAACGGATCTACCTTATTTAAAAGATTAAGAAGTACAGCATGGTCGGTTGTTAAGGGACATTGCGTAAAACTTTCGCCGGCAAAGATTACTAAACCTATATTGTCACTTTCTCTACTGTTTATAAAAGAAGCGGCAACGTCTTTCGCTGCTTCCAATCGGTTCGGTTTTAAGTCTCGAGCCAACATAGAAGTTGAAACGTCTAAGCTCATAACAATATCAATCCCTTCAATGGAAGATGTGTTCCATTGGTTGGTGTCTTGTGGGCGAGCTAAAGCTACGATAAGTAATCCCAACGCAATCACTCTGAATGCAAAAGGAAAATGTATAAGGTATTGCCGGAAAGTCTTCGGTGCTTTGTCAAATCCCTTGGAGGAGGTGATCAGCATAGTAGGGTCCAACTTTTTTTGCTTCCATATATACCACGCAATAAGTGGTATCAGCAATATTAATAGTAAGAAATATAAAGGATGAGCAAATGTCATATCAATCTTTTATTTCATTATCGGTTGTTGTTTCTTGTTTATTCTCAGTTTCCTCCGGTTTTTCTTCCGGTAAATCTTCTTTCTTGGTTTCATTGACAAACAAATACGCGTTCATCATGCTTAATTCGTTCTCGTCCGGTAATGCTTGGTACTTAGCAAACTTGGTTAAATCCGCTAAAAGAAGAATTTGTTTCAGTTTATCATATACATTGTCAATGTCACTGATTCCTCTTGCTTTATCTAATATTTCGCCCGAAGTCATTTCCATAGCTTGTATATCAAATCTTCGTTCCATATATTCGCGCAAAGTATCTGTGATTTGAGAATGATATTCTTTTATTCGTCCGTTTTGCCAAAGCTTGCGTGTTTTAATGTTGTTTAGTTCATTCAAAGCAATCACATGCGATGGAAGTTCCGGTTTCTCTTTCTTGATTATATTAATTCGTTTTTTCTTGATGAAGAATAAATATAATACGACGAGGATTCCAATGAGAAGCAGTCCAAGTAGCGGATAAAGAAAGTAGTTCGCATAATCTTTCCAGACACGAGGAGGAGTAATCACGTCTTTAATATCGTTGTATTTATCAACATGAATAGTATCCACAGGAATGGTAATTATTTTCAATGCTAATTCATCGGAGAAAGTAGTATCTTTCCCTTCAACTACCTTAAACGGAGGAATAGAATACAACCCTTCATCGAAAGACGTAATAAGATAATCGTATTTAATACGCATACGATTATTTCCAATATCTGTAGTATCCGGTTCAGATTGTTCAATGATTTCTACGCCCTTCATAATAAACTTATCAAAGCTAGGAATTTCCAATGAAGCATCTTTGTTACCTGCTACTTCAATATGAATAGTTGTTTGTTCCCCGATAAGTAGTTGAGATTCATCAATCGTTGCTTTAATTGCCGATTGGGAATAACTGCTTATTACGGATAAACAAAAAACTAATAGGATTAATATTCTTATTTTCATATCAACGACGTTTACTAAATAAGTTCATCAATGCTTTTACATAATCTTCGTGCGTTTGTATAGAAACAGAATCTACATTGCTCTTCGAAAAAGCATTTTCCATTTCTTTCTGACGGTCATTCCACCAAGCATCATAAGCTATTCTTACTTTCTTAGAGGACGTATCTATCCATTTTTCTTTATTATTCTCTGTGTCTTCGATTTTTATTAGCCCAACATCAGGAATATTGGCTTCATGTGCATCATAAACTTGAATCGCTACGATGTCATGTTTCTTATTTGCAATAGTCAAAGCATGATCATAATTGTCTTTGGCTACATAATCAGAAATAAGAAAGGCAGTACAACGTTTCTTTATAGCATTGGTCAAGTATTTCAACATTTGGCTGATGTCCGTCTTCTTGTTTTGCGGCTCGAAGTTGATTAGCTCCCGAATAATATAAAGGATATGTTTCTTTCCCTTCTGTGGAGGAATCACTTTCTCTACTTTGTCCGTAAAGAAAATAACGCCAATCTTATCATTGTTCTGAATAGCAGAGAAAGCTAAGGTTGCAGCAATTTCGGCAATCATATCTTTTTTCGTCATTGTCTGAGTTCCGAAATGACTACTTGCGGATACATCAATTAATAACATAACTGTCAATTCCCGTTCTTCTTCAAATATTTTGATATAAGGGCGAGAATAACGAGCAGTTACGTTCCAATCAATATCGCGAGTGTCATCTCCGAATTCATATTCTCGAACTTCGGAGAAAGCCATACCACGACCTTTAAACGTCGAGTGATATTGTCCTGCAAATATATTGTGAGACAAGCCTCGGGTTTTGATTTCAATCTGCCGTACTCTTTTTATTAATTCGTTTGCTTCCATGCCTCGAATTTATTATTAAGGCACTTCAACTTTGTTGAGGATTTCGCTGATAATGCTTTCCGGTGTAATGTTATTTGCTTCGGCTTCATAAGAAAGACCAATACGATGGCGCAATACATCAAAGCAAACCGCACGAATATCTTCCGGAATAACATATCCTCTCCTTTTAATAAAGGCATAAGCCCGAGCTGCTAATGCTAAGTTTATAGATGCACGAGGAGATGCTCCGAAAGAAATCATTTCTTTCAAAGATTCCAATCCGTGATCTTGAGGATAGCGTGTGGCGAAAACAATATCTATAATGTATCTCTCTATCTTTTCGTCCAAATATACTTCCTGAACGATTTTACGAGCTTCTAAAATTTCTTCTTTACTGATAACCGGAGTTACTGCACGCTTTTCGCCCGAAATGTTTTGACGAATAATCAGTTTTTCCTCTTCTTTCTTCGGATAACTGATAATTACTTTCAACATAAAACGGTCCACTTGTGCTTCCGGTAATGGGTAAGTCCCTTCTTGTTCTATCGGGTTTTGTGTTGCCATTACTAAGAAGGGTTCAGGTAACAGATACGTTTTCTCACCAATAGTAACTTGTCTTTCCTGCATTCCTTCCAATAAAGCACTTTGTACTTTAGCCGGTGCACGATTTATTTCATCTGCCAAAACAAAATTGGAGAAGATAGGTCCTTTCTTTACTAAAAAATCTTCATTCTTCTGACTATAAATCATTGTACCTACTACATCCGCAGGAAGTAAGTCCGGAGTGAACTGAATACGCGAGTATTGAGCATCAATTAAACTTGCCAATGTTTTAATGGCGAGCGTTTTTGCTAATCCCGGTACTCCTTCCAAAAGAATATGCCCGTCAGATAATAAACCAATTAATAAGGATTCAACTAAATGTTTTTGCCCTACGATAGTTTGATCCATTCCATGCGTGATCCGAGTAAGAAATTCACTCTTTTGTTCAATCTTTTCGTTTAGTTCGCGAATGTCGCGTGTTTCCATTTGACTCATATAAGAAATTATTAAGGTA
>DAIPZW010000070.1:0-7753 GCA_036781965.1 Bacteroidales bacterium | reverse complement strand
GTCAAGACAAAAAATGAAGATTCAAAGACACTACACAAAACAAAAGTTTAGATAAACCAAATGAAAGTTTATTTTTCATATCCGATTTATCATAAAAAAGATTACTTTTGTTGTCGGTTTTTAGAACAAATTTTTCCTTGAAAAAGGCTAATAATAAACATGAATTTAATAAAGAACTATTTTCCCGACATAAACGCTAAACAAGAAGAACAATTTGCTGCTTTAGGGGAGCTTTATACGGAATGGAACAGTAAGATCAACTTGATTTCTCGCAAGGATATTGAGAATCTTTACGAAAAACACATTCTTCATTCTCTAGGAATAGCGAAAGTTATTTCTTTCAAAGACCATACTCAAATTATGGACGTAGGAACCGGCGGAGGATTTCCGGGAATTCCTTTGGCTATCCTTTTTCCTAATGTAAATTTCTTATTATTGGATAGTATCGGCAAGAAAGTTAAAGTAGCGGAAGATGTTGCTAAACAAATCGGCTTAACCAATGTGGAATGTGTTCATAAACGGGCGGAAGATGAAAAACGTAAGTTTGATTTTATCGTAAGCCGTGCCGTTATGCCTTTACAAGATTTAGCGAAAATAGTGAAGAAAAACATAGCTTCCGAACAACATAATGGATTGCCCAATGGTATTTTATGCTTGAAGGGAGGAGATCTTCAGGAGGAAATAAAATTTGCCGGTAACAAAGTGATTACCTATGAATTGAGCGAATACTTTGGCGGAGAGTTTTTTGATACCAAAAAAGTAATTTATCTTTGTGTGCCTAATAAATGAATAACATGAAAATAAAGATATTTATATTTAATCAGATTCAGGAAAATACTTACTTGATATACGATAAAACCAAAGAAGCAGTCATTATTGATTGTGGAGCATCTAACGAAATGGAATATAAAAAATTGGAAGAATTTATTTCAAGTAATGACTTGAGATTAAAGTATCTTCTAAACACCCATCTTCACTTTGATCATACTTTAGGGAACCACTTTATTTATGAAAAATATAACATCCGTCCGATGTATAACCATGAAGAAGAAAAGATGCCTAATCTTCGTTCGCAAGCGGGCATGATGGGTTTTGATATAGACTATGATTCGGGAAATGCCGATAAATATATTAACGATGGAGATGTTATCCGTTTTGGGACAACCGAAATAAAAGCGCTTTTAACACCCGGACATTCGCCTGGAAGCCTTTCTTATTATGTTGAGAAAGCTAATTGTATCTTTACAGGCGATGCTTTATTTGAAAGAAGCATTGGACGTACGGATTTATGGGAAGGAAACTTTGATACATTAATTAAAGGTATTCGAGAAAAGCTATATACCCTACCCGATAATACCGTAGTTTATCCGGGACACGGACCATCTACTACCATTCAAGAAGAAAAACAATTTAATCCTTATACAAAATGAAAACAGAAGAATTTGCAATTCGCCACATTGGCGTTAATGAAGAAGACATCCAAAAGATGTTGGAAAAAATCGGAATTAGTAATTTAGATCAACTAATTGAAAATACCATTCCTCAAAACATTCGTTTGAAAGCAGACTTAGATTTGCCTGTTCCAATGACTGAAAGAGAATATGCAGAGCATATCGGCGAAGTTGCTTCTAAGAATGAAGTATTTACTTCTTATATAGGTATGGGTTGGTACGACACTTGTACCCCTCCCGCTATACTTCGTAATGTATTTGAGAATCCTGTTTGGTATACTTCTTATACTCCTTATCAAGCTGAAATATCACAAGGTCGCTTGGAAGCATTATTAAACTTCCAAACGGCAATAAGTGATATGACAGGTATGCCATTGGCAAACTGTTCTCTATTAGATGAGGCAACTGCTGCGGCTGAAGCTGCTAATATGTTCTTTCAAACTCGTTCCAGAGACCAAGTAAAAGGTGAAGCAAACGTTTTGTTTGTTGACGACAAGGTATTTGAATCCACATTGGCAGTATTAAATACTCGCACACAACCTCAAGGAATTAAAATACAACGTGGAGATTATAAAACAGCTCAGTTATCGGATAAAGTATTTGCTGCTGTTATTCAATATCCTAACTCAGAAGGTTCGATTGAAGACTACAAAGCATTCGCTGCAAAGGCTAAAGAAGGCAATGTAAAGATTGCTGTTGCAGCGGACTTACTTAGTTTAGCTCTTTTAACCCCTCCGGGCGAATGGGGAGCCGATGTAGTTTTCGGAACTTCTCAACGTTTCGGTACTCCTATGTATTATGGTGGACCAAGTGCTGCTTATTTTGCAACTAAAGACGAATATAAGAGAAATATTCCGGGTCGTATCATTGGAATCTCTAAAGATGCTTATGATAAACCTGCTTTAAGAATGGCATTGCAAACTCGTGAGCAGCATATTAAAAGAGAAAAAGCGACTTCTAATATCTGTACTGCCCAAGCTTTATTGGCTACTATGGTTTCTTTCTACGCTGTTTATCACGGACCGGAAGGAATTAAAGAAATTGCAAGCCGTATTCATTCTTACGCAGGCTTCTTAGCTGCGGAATTAGAGAAGATGGGCTACAAACAGCTTAATAAAAACTACTTTGACACGCTTAAAATAAGTGTTCCTTCTGGAGTTTCTGTGGAAGCAATCAACGAAATCGCCTTAGCATGCAAAGTAAATCTACGTTATTACGAAACAGGCGAAATAGGAATCAGTATAGACGAAACTACTCTACGCGAAGATATCGGCGTATTGTTATATATTTTCTCTTCAGCAGTTAAGAAAGAAGTTACTTTAGACAAAGAAATCCCTTGTAATACCTATTTTGACGGAGCTTTCAAGAGAACATCTGCTTATTTGCAACATAAAATATTTAATTCCTATCATACTGAGACAGAATTAATGCGTTATATCAAACGTTTGGAGAGAAAAGATATTTCCCTTACTCATTCTATGATTTCATTAGGTTCGTGTACCATGAAATTGAATGCAGCTTCGGAAATGCTTCCTTTAAGCAACTCTAACTTCAATAACATTCATCCTTATGCTCCTGCTGAACAAACAGAAGGATACAAGGAATTGATTGAAAACTTGGCTTCTTATTTAGGAGTAATCACCGGATTGCCGGGAGTAAGCTTCCAACCTAACTCAGGAGCAGCAGGAGAATACGCAGGATTGATGACAATTCGCGAATACCTTAAAGCAAATGGACAAGGTCATAGAAACTTAATCCTGATTCCAGCTTCTGCTCACGGAACTAACCCAGCAAGTGCTATCCAAGCCGGTTTTGATATTATCATTGTCAATACAGATGAAAATGGTAATACGGATATTGAAGACATGAGAGCGAAAGCCATCGAACATAAAGACAATCTTGCCGGATTGATGATTACTTATCCATCTACTCATGGTATATTTGAAACTAATATCGTGGAGATGTGTCAAATTATTCATGACAACGGCGGACAAGTATATATGGACGGCGCGAATATGAATGCTCAAGTAGGATTAACTAACCCCGGATTTATCGGAGCAGACGTTTGTCACTTGAACTTACATAAAACATTTGCAAGTCCTCACGGCGGAGGTGGTCCCGGAGAAGGCCCTATCTGCGTGGCTAAGCATTTGATTCCTTTCCTTCCAGCGCATCCTCACAAAGACGGAAGTAATTTAAACACGGTTTCTGCTTCTCCTTTCGGAAGTGCCGGAATTTTATCTATTACTTACGGTTATGTTCGACTAATGGGTAGTAAAGGTTTGGCAATGGCAACGAAGATTGCGATCTTAAATGCGAACTATATCGCATCACAACTAGAAGATGCTTACGGAATCGTGTACAAAGGACACAAAGGTTGCGTAGGTCATGAACTTATCTTGGAATGTCGTAACTTAAAAACCTATTCAGGCATCTCTGAAACCGATGTAGCAAAACGTTTAATGGATTATGGTTTCCACGCTCCTACTCTTTCTTTCCCTGTTCACGGAACATTGATGATTGAGCCTACTGAAAGTGAAAGTTTGGAGGAAATGGATCGTTTTATTGAGGCTATGCTTACGATTCGTCAAGAAATAGAAGAAGTAGCAACCGGAAAAGCAGACAAGGAAGACAATGTATTGTTCAATGCTCCTCATCCTGAGTACGAAATAGCAGCAGATGAATGGAAACATTCCTATCCAAGAAGCAAAGCTGCTTATCCTCTAAGTTGGATCAACGGGAATAAGTTCTGGATTAACGTAGCACGTGTGGATAATGCTCACGGAGATCGAAATTTGATCCCTGTACAGTGCGACTGCTGTTGTTAATAAATGTTTTATTACACCGTATATTTAAACCATCAACTTGCTAATAGATCCTATTAGCAAGTTGATGGTTTAATACCTACTGTCATGAAAACAAGAATAACATCAATTATCGGAGTTTTATTACTAACCGTTTTTAGTATGACGGCTGAAGCTCGAGTAGCAGTGAATATTTCTATATATACACACATTCCTTTAGCTCCTAATTTGGTTTTATCGGTAGGAACTTCCTTTGGAAATCCTCCCAGCTCTCACTATATTTGGATAGATGGCTATTATTCTTGGGATTATTATACTCATTCCTACGTTTGGGTACAAGGTCATTGGGCATTACCCCCTCATGCCAGAGCGTATTGGGTACCCGGTTATTGGGAACCCTATCATAGTGGTTATCGTTGGGTGAGAGGTGGATGGTTGAACTCGGGAGTTCACTTTAGTTTCGGTTATCATCACAACCGTTATGATTATTATGGTCGCCCGGTTTATTATTCCAAACCACATCACCATCATAAACACGGACACGCCTTTTGTTATGACCATGATCCTAAGCATAGAGACAGAGGACATAGTAGTTCTAAGGAATTCAATCTTCGTCCGGCTAAGGAAAGAGAATCTATCAATCAAAAGTATAGAGGAAGTCGGACAGAAACTAAGACAGGCAGCATAGCTTCGGCACGAGAAAATTCAAGAACCGTGAGAAATGAGACAACTACTAATTCTCGCAACTCAGATAACTCGAAGAATGTAAGAAATAATAGTTCTCGAAGCTCAGACAATACAACAATGACTCGAAATAATAGTACTCGGACTACGAATAATACGGAATCGGTTAGAAATAACTCGAACAATAGAACATCGACAGTTACAAGCAACAGAAGCAGTTCTTCGAATACGAAGGCTACTTCGACCAGAACGAATAATACGAATAATAATTCAAAATCATCGACAAGTAATCGTTCTTCCAGTAGTTCGTCGAAGTCTAACAGGAGTGTATCGACAAGTAACTCGAATCGATCCAAATCCGAATCGAAAAGTAGTTCAAGAAGTTCTTCAAACTCAAGTAGTCGCTCTTCATCTTCTCAAAGAAGCAGATAATATGAAATGACAGAACAAAAATAAACAAACACAGAACAAGGGTTGTCCGGAAATTATTTCTTAGATAATCCTTTTTCTCGTAAATAATGTTATTAAATAAGTATATCATTAAAAACAGAATAAATAATCACAATTAAACAAGTAAAGAAATGATGAAAACAAGAAGATTTTTGGGACTAACTTTTATTTTAAGCGCTTTTATACTCATGGCTTTTGCACCAAAAGCGCAAGATGACTCCAAGAAAGGGGTTTATGTAGAAAACGATGTATTTGATTTTGGAACAATCAGCCGCGAAGGCGACTCGATTGAAGCCATATTCGTAATTAAAAATGCGACAGACAAACCGGTGAGCTTGGCAACCGTGAATGTTTCTTGCGGATGTACGACTTCAAGTTTTGACAAAGCGCCTATCGCAACAGGCAAAAGCAGCCAAATCAAGGTTATGTTCAACCCTAAAGGGCAATTCGGCACCATCAATAAGCGTATCACTGCGGTTTTGGAGAATGGAGACCGGATTATAATGACTATCAAAGGCATTGTAGAATAAGTTTTATCAACTATGAAAAAGAAAAAGGCATTATTAGTTATTTTAGACGGATGGGGATGCGGAGATAAATGCAAGAGAGACGTTATCTCGCAAACGCCTACGCCTTATTGGGATTACTTAGTTAAGAATTATCCCGTTTCCCAACTACAAGCTTCGGGCGAAAACGTAGGATTGCCGGACGGGCAAATGGGAAACTCAGAAGTAGGTCACTTAAACATAGGCGCAGGACGTGTAGTTTACCAAGACTTAGTAAAAATCAACAAAGCATGTCGGGACAATTCCATCTTAGAAAACCCTATGATCAAACAAGCGTATGGTTATGCCAAAGAGAAAAATAAGAATCTGCATATTATGGGCTTAGTTTCGGACGGCGGAGTGCATAGCTCGATGGAACATCTATTCAAATTGACCGAGATAAGCAAAGAATACGGCATTGACAAGACTTATATCCATTGTTTTATGGACGGAAGAGACACCGATCCCAAGAGCGGCGCAGGCTATATCGGTCAATTGGAAGAACATCTCAAGAAAACGACCGGACAAATCGCTTCCGTCGCTGGACGTTATTACGCAATGGACAGAGATAAACGTTGGGAACGCGTAAAATTGGCTTATGACTTATTAGTAAAAGGTGAAGGTACGCCAACGGACAGTCCGGTCGAAGCAATAAAGCATTCCTATAAAGAAGGAGTGACCGACGAATTTATCAAGCCAATCATTTGCGTGAAAGATGAAAAGCCCGTAGCCGTGATTGAAGAGGGCGATGTGGTTATTTTCTTTAATTTCCGCAACGACCGGGCAAAAGAACTGACCGTTGTGCTTACTCAACAAGACATGCCGGAGTTTGAAATGCAGACGATACCTAATCTGCAGTTTTATACAATGACTCCTTACGACCCTACGTTTAAAGGAATGCATGTTTTGTTCGACAAAGACAACGTAAACAATACGCTGGCTGAAATTTTATCCCATCATCATAAAACACAACTCCATATAGCCGAAACGGAAAAGTATGCACACGTCACTTTTTTCTTCAATGGCGGGCGCGAAAAACCCTTTGCAGGAGAAGACCGCCTATTAGTTCCATCGCCCAAAGTAGCAACTTACGACCTAAAACCCGAAATGTCGGCTTTTGAAGTGAAAGATCAATTGGTAAATGCTATCAATCGACAATATTATGACTTTATTGTCGTTAATTATGCCAATGGAGACATGGTCGGACATACCGGAATCTATGAAGCAATAGAGAAAGCCGTCATGGCAGTAGACGCTTGCTTGCGCGACACTATCGAAGCCGCCAAGACAAACGACTACGAAGCCATCATAATAGCCGATCACGGCAATGCAGACTATGCGCTCAACGACGACGACAGTCCAAACACGGCTCATTCGCTCAATCCCGTACCTTTTGTTTATGTAACAGAAGAGAAAAACGCCAAAGTCAAAGACGGAAAGCTTGCAGACGTAGCCCCAAGCATTCTACATATCATGGGACTAAAGCAACCCGAAGAGATGACAGGCGAAAACCTAATAACTAAACCTTAAATAGTTTTTTATACAATTTTTTTTTAGATTACGAACTGTTCCAATGTGATATTGGAACGGTTTTTTTATGCTTTGATTTTAAGAACTTTCAACTTTATAGCCTTTATAAACTAATTTATAAAGCATAAATTTTCAGATCCACCAAGCGTTTTAAATTTGAGTTGCGAACTCGACCGACTTGAGTTGCGAACTCGACCGACTTGAGTTGCGAACTCGACTGACTTGAGTTGCGAACTCGATTGACTTGAGTTGCGAACTCAAAAAAAAATATACTTAATATATTGTGAGA
>DAIPZW010000069.1:0-7766 GCA_036781965.1 Bacteroidales bacterium | reverse complement strand
CTTATTTGTTGATTTAGAGAAGCGCAGAGCCGTTCATGTCTGTGAGGGTAAAGATGCTTCTACCGTATCCGATTTTGTAGCATCATTGGAGGCAAAAAAAGGAATGGTCGAAAATATAGAACTTGTAAGTCTGGATATGTCCCCTTCATTTATTTCCGGCGCAATGGAACATTTGCCAAATGCTCAATTGGTATTTGATAAGTTTCATTTGGTTCAGTCACTGAATCAGTCACTCGATGAAGTTCGGAAAGCCGAACGCAAAGGCAATGATTTATTGAAAAACCATAAATATACCGTATTGAAAAAATATGGAAACTTATCGACTGAAAAGAAAGAAGAACTCGCCATGTTATTAATGATGTATCCTAATCTGGGAGAAGCATACCGTTTAAGAGAACTCTTTATGGATGTTTTTTCCATACCGGAACCACACCAGGCAAAAGGATATTTGTGGTTTTGGTGTGACCTGGCCATGGGATCTCATATGGAACCGTTCAAAAAGTTTGTCAAAATGATTAAATCACATTGGAGTGGAGTGGTAGCCTATTTTGATAACAGAGTAACCAATGGGGTGCTCGAAGGCATTAACTCTAAGATTCAATTAGCCAAAAGAAGAGCAAGAGGATTCAGAGATACTAAGAATTATATCAATATGATCTATTTCTTAACTGCCAAACTCAAATTCGATTACCCACAGGTTTCGTTATAGAGCCAAAATTTTGATAGTATCATTTGATAGTATCAAAGGTAATTTTTTTCTAATTAAAAAATAAAAGAATCAAACTAATTTCCTTATTAGCTCCTCTTTATTCCCATAAATCATATCGATAACTGGAATTTCGATCATAGTATAAGCGCCGGGAGATTGTTTGAAGCTTGCACGGGCAGCGGCAACCAAAATCTGTGCAGTTAAAGCCGGATTATTGATACGCATATTGAAGTCCATCAATTGATTGTGTGTTTTTCCGGAAACTCCTTTGCGTATTAAGTTCACACCATGCCCCATATCCATATAATCATTCACATTATCCACTTGCATAACATGGGTTTCGTCATGAACAAAGTAATTGTCCGACTTGATGGCTTGGGATACTTCCTTGAAATCATATCCTGCTTCAAGTTCTATATAAACCATGCGGCGATGAATGCCTTGTCCGGTCGGGATGGTTACGGATAAAGCGGCTTTTACTCCTTCTATGGCTTTCACTGCTACGGTATGTCCCATACTCATACCGGGACCGAAGTTGGTATAAGTAATCCCTTTAGGTACAATCGCTTCCATTAATCCTCTTACTACAGAATCGCTTCCCGGATCCCAGCCGGCTGAAATAATAGAAACCACATTGTGAGCTTTAGCTACTTTGTCCAATTCACGACGTAGGTCAACTATTCCATTATGAATATCATAACTATCGACTGTGTTAATCCCTAATGCTAAAATTTCTTTTGCGTATTTTTCTATGCTGCGAGTAGGCGTACAAAGAAAAGCTATATCAATATTTTGCAACTTCTTAATATCATCTACGACATCAATATGTGCAATTTCTGCTGGTTTATTCCCCGAATCTCTGCGAACAATTCCTGCCACTTCAAAGTCCTGCGAAGCTTCAATGGCTTCCAATACATATTTACCGATGTTTCCATATCCTACAATGGCTGCTCTTTTCTTTGTCATAATATAAGTGGGGTATTTGTTTAGTTTAACCGTACAAAAGTACATAAAATTTACGAGTTACGATTTTAGATTTACGATTTATTCTTCTTTTGCTTTCTCCTTGTTTCTTTCTTATTCGGAGGAATAAGAAAATATCGTTTCACTTTCCACGTCCACGCCAAATTCTTTTGCTTTCTTTAGTATAAAACGAGCGAGTTGTGGCTTTTTATCTTCGGGAGCGTAGCGGAAATAAGCTTCGGCGGCATGCACATGAGCGGCATCGACGATGGGAAATTCGCGGGTTTCGGGGATTCCAAAGGCTGAATCGGGAAGATGGTTTCTTTCTTTGGTCGTCAAACGGTGTGATTTTTCAGTTTTCATACGTCTTTATTTTTACATAACTGTCCTATCATAACATAATCCTAAGAAAATAGTTTGTTGTCCTTATTTGTGGGCTGATTAAAAAGTTATATCTTTGCGAATATTTATTGAAATGAGTATGAATACCGTTCAGCAATTTGACGCTGTCATAGCTATCTGCCGGAATATCTTTCAAAAGAAACTGAAAGACTATCGTGCTTCTTGGCGCATTATGCGTCCCGAATCGATTACCGACCAACTCTATATCAAAGCCAAGCGTATCCGAAGTTTGGAAACGAAAAGCGAAAGAAAAGTCGATGAAGGCATCCGATCTGAGTTTATTGCTATCGTAAACTATGGGATTATTGGCATGATTCAACTTCGTAAGAACTATTCCGACGTGGTTGATATGACAAATAAGGAGGCTTTGGAACTGTATGACCAATATATAAAGGAAACTACCGAGCTGATGTATGCCAAAAACCACGATTATGACGAGGCTTGGCGGAATATGCGCATCAGTTCCTATACAGATTTAATCTTAACCAAGATAAACAGAACCAAAGAAATAGAAAACAATGACGGCAAAACCCTCATCTCGGAAGGAATTGACGCCAACTATATGGATATGGTTAATTACGCTTTGTTTGCATTGATTAAATTGGAATTTGAAAATGGGAATAACACCGAAAACTAAGAAAATCCTAGTCGAAATATCTCGAATAGTGATCGGAATAGTATTTATCTTTTCCGGCTTTGTTAAAGTAGTCGATCCTTGGGGCTATACGTATAAAATTTTGGACTATCTTCAAGCCTTCGGGATGGATTTTTTCAACGCGCTTGCCTTTCCTGCCGCCGTGTTTATTTCGGGTTTGGAATTAGTTATCGGCGTATGTATATTAATAGGAATATATAAACGCTTCTTTTCTATCCTCCTGTTGATGTTTATGTGCTTTATGACTCCGCTTACGCTCTATTTAGCGATAGCAAATCCTGTTCACGATTGCGGTTGCTTTGGCGATGCTTTGGTTATAAGCAATTGGCAAACATTTTGGAAGAATATCGTTTTGCTTTTGATGGCTATCGCTATCTTTCTTTGGCATAAACAAATGAAATCCTTCTTCTTGTCCAAGAAAAGATGGGGTGCGGTGGTCTTTGCGTCGGTCTTCGCCGTGGGCTTGTCTGCTTATTGTTATTTATACTTACCCATCTTGGATTTTCGACCTTATAAAATAGGGAATAATCTTATTGACTTGAGAGAAATACCCGACGGCGCGCCCATAGATGAGTATGAAATCACCAATATATACGTCAAAGACGGCATAGAAAAGGAATTTCAATCCGGAGAATACCCCGATTCGGACGAATGGACTTGGGTTAGACGCGGAAAAGAAGAATTAATCAAAGAAGGTTATAAGCCTGCGCTCGAAGATTTCGTTATGGTTGATGATTATGGCGATGATATGACAGACGACATACTGTATGACGAACAATATACCTTCTTGATGGTTGCCTGGGACTTGGAAAAAGCTTCAGATTCCCATTGTTCGGACATAAACGACATCTATGAGTTTTGCTTGGAACAAGAATATAACTTCTTCGGATTGACCTCTTCAAACGAAGAAAGCATATCCAAGTGGAAAGAAAAGACCGGCGCGGAATATTCTTTCTTATCTATGGATCCTATTGAGTTAAAAACCATCGTCAGAGCTAATCCCGGTTTGGTTTTACTTAAAAACGGAGTCGTACTTAATAAGTGGTCTGCCCGAAATATACCTGTCGAGAAACTAACATTCCTACCATTGGAAGTATCAGAATGGGGAAAATTAGATACAAAATACATCCCTAAGCAGATAAAACTGTTTTCTAAAGCAATTTCATTGCCCTCTATGCATGATTTTCTTGCCGTAGTGATTCCTTTCTTTATTCTAGCACTTGGTTTGTATGTTATATACTTGATAGATGTCAATCGTCAAAAGAAATGGATAAAGGAGAAGAAGAAGGAGAAGGCAGAAAGGAACAAGCAGAAGGGATAATCTCAGCAAGGAGGCATGCCCCCTTGTCAGAATAAAAGAAAATATAAGTCATAACAATAAATAGATTGATCATGAGAAAGAACATCGTAGTAGGAAACTGGAAGATGAATAAAAACCTGCAAGAAGGAATCACGTTTGTAAAGGAGTTGGCAACTGCCTTGAACGGCAAAAGTATCAATTGCGAGGTCATCGCTTGCTCTCCTTTTATTCATTTAAATAGTATAGTAGAAGCAGCTGCGAATACACCTATTGCTATCGGTGCGCAAAACTGTGCTGATAAAGAATCCGGCGCTTATACCGGCGAGGTTTCGGCTTCTATGCTTGCTTCGACAGGAATTAAATACGTAATCATCGGTCATTCCGAAAGAAGAGCCTATTATGGCGAAACCAATGCTATACTTGAACAAAAAGTAAAATTAGTATTGGAAAATAATCTAACCCCAATCTTCTGCGTAGGCGAGGTATTAGGAGAAAGAGAAGCCGGAAAACAAAATAAAGTCGTAGCATCGCAAATCCGCGAAGCCTTATTCGGACTTCCAGCTGAGGAGTTTAAGAAAATAATCGTAGCTTATGAACCGGTTTGGGCAATAGGCACAGGCAAAACCGCCACTTCCGACCAAGCACAAGAGATGCACGCTTTCATTCGCAATACCATTCGCGAACAATATGGCAATGATATAGCTGAAAACACGTCTATCCTTTACGGAGGAAGCTGCAATGCCGGCAATGCAAACGAATTATTTGCCAATCCGGACGTTGATGGCGGATTAATTGGCGGAGCTTCGCTTAAAGTAGATACTTTCATGCCTATAATCGAAGCATTCTGATGAAAACACGACTATTATCGATCATTATTTGCTTGTTGCCTTTGGCTGTTTATGCTCAAAAGGGAACCATAATCGAAGCATTAGAAAGTAATAAAACGGAACAAGGAAGCATAATCATAGAATCGGATTCGGACATTACGAGCTTGCTGGGAACACCTAGTAAAAAGGCAGATCTTCTCTCGGACGATCAAACGATTGTCCAGATGAAAGGATTCCGCCTTATGGCATATATGAGCAATGATACTCAAAAAGGAAAAACAGTTGCCCACGATCGTAGAACTCAAATCAGTGAAAAATTTCCCGAAATAGGAACTTATATTCTTTATGAGTCCCCCAATTGGAAGTTACTAGTCGGCGACTTCGTTACGCGGGAAGAAGCTAACATTTTTCGCCAGCAACTTCAAAAAGAATTCCCTCAGTTCGGAAAAGAAGCCTACTTAGTGAACACTGTAGTTAATGTACCTATTGTAAAATCAGAATAAATTAATGGAATATACCCCTGAAGACTTAGAGAAAAGAGAGAAACTCGCCTACCATTACCGTGAAATATTACAATTGTTAGGAGAAAACCCCGACAGAGAGGGTTTACTAAAAACTCCGGAGCGAGTAGCGAAAGCTTTTCAGTTTCTTACCAAAGGATATAGAGAGGAACCTGCCAAAGTGCTTAACTCGGCATTGTTCGTAGAGGATTATAAACAAATGGTGATCGTAAAAGACATTGACTTTTTCTCTCTTTGCGAACACCACATGCTGCCTTTCTTTGGGAAAGCCCATGTTGCTTATATTCCTAACAAGACGGTTACCGGATTAAGTAAGATTCCTCGTGTAGTTGATATATTTGCACGTCGTCTTCAAATACAAGAACGGATGACTACTCAAATAAAAGACAGCATTCAAAATACATTGCAGCCATTAGGAGTAATGGTTGTGTTGGAAGCTCAGCACATGTGTATGCAAATGCGAGGTGTAGAGAAACAAAACTCGGTTACGACGACATCAGACTTTACCGGAGTTTTCAATCAAGCCAAGACACGCGAAGAATTTATGAATTTAATTAAGAGCAGATAGGTTCTTAATCTTCTATTTCTTCATAATCTATATATTCTCCTTCATCTTTGGAGATGACTTTTCGGTCTTGCGAAGAAGCTGAAGCTTGATCTTGGTGAGTGTTTTTGTTTTTTCTTTGTGTATGCTTGTGAGAGCTTGAAGAATCCATTTTTCTCGAAGCACGACTAATCATTCTGAAAAAACTTGATCCGACAATCAAGAAGAGAACGACGATAAATATAAAAATGGCTAATAAAAATTTCAAAAAAAACATTTGAAGCTAAAATAATTGTTCTGCAAAAGTAACGGAAAAACCAATCAATAGTTGTATTCTGTTGCAAAGATAACAAATTTTAATTGTCCGCTATGCAAAAACCTGCAATCCCTAAAGGAACTCGCGACTTCTCTCCGGAGGAAATGGCGAAACGTAATTATATATTCGATACAGTCCGAAGCGTATTCTATTTATATGGCTATAAGCAAATAGAAACTCCTGCTATGGAAAACCTTTCTACTTTGATGGGTAAGTATGGAGATGAAGGAGATAAACTTCTTTTTAAGATATTAAACTCGGGCGATTTCTTGAAAGAGGTTAATAAAGAGGATTTGGAGCAGGGAAACTTGAACCGTCTTACGAATCAACTTTGCGAAAAAGGACTTCGCTATGACCTGACCGTTCCTTTTGCTCGCTTTGTAGTTCAACATCGGAATGATATTACTTTCCCTTTCAAAAGATTCCAGATTCAACCCGTCTGGCGAGCTGATCGTCCTCAAAAAGGTCGATATCGTGAGTTTTATCAATGTGATGTAGATGTAGTAGGTTCGGATTCTTTACTGAATGAAGTGGAGATGATTCAGATAGCTGACGAGGTGTATCGCAGACTCGGCATTCGTGTATGTATAAAATTAAACAATCGCAAGATTTTGACAGGCATTGCTGAAATTATTGGCGAAGCAGATAAAATTGTAGATATTACAGTTGCCATAGATAAGCTGGACAAAATCGGATTAGACAAAGTAAACGAAGAATTAGCTTCAAAAGGCATATCGGAAGAAGCAATAAAAAAACTTCAACCTATTATATTATTGAGTGGAAGTAACCGGGAAAAGATAACTACTCTGAGAGAAGTATTAAAAGATTCCGAAATCGGAATGTCAGGTATCGAAGAAGTAGAATTTATCCTGAATAAAATAGATGTTGTAGGGGTAGATTCGAAATTAGAATTGGATCTTACGTTAGCAAGAGGTTTAAGTTATTATACAGGAGCTATCTTTGAAGTAAAAGCCTTAGATGTTCAGATAGGAAGTATAACCGGCGGCGGACGTTACGACAATTTGACAGGAATATTCGGCATGCCCGATGTATCCGGAGTAGGAATTTCTTTCGGAGCAGACCGTATCTTTGATGTTTTGAACCAATTGGAGCTTTATCCTTCCGATTCTACTCAGCAAACTCAACTTCTTTTTGTCAATTTCGGAAAACAAGAAGGAGAGTATATCCTACCTATATTATATAAGGTGAGGAAAAGCGGAATCAATGCCGAGATTTTTCCTGAAGCGGCTAAGCTAAAGAAACAAATGTCTTACGCTAATTCCAATAACATTCCTTATGTTGCCGTTATCGGGGAAGAAGAAATGAAAAACAATTCGATCTCCCTTAAAAATATGACGACCGGCGAGCAAAAGAATGTAAGCTTGGAAGAACTTATTCGGGAGATGGCATAGTATTTGCTAAACTAAATGCGTCGTTATTATGTTTCTATAATGACAAAAAACTAATCTATTAAAATTAATAATAAACAACAAAGTTATGAACATTAAACCATTAGCAGACAGAGTCTT
>DAIPZW010000068.1:0-7849 GCA_036781965.1 Bacteroidales bacterium | reverse complement strand
TTTCCATAAAACTCTTTTCAATTAAAGTTTCATTCGGGATTTCCGAGAATGCTAACGGTGTTAATTCATTCTGATATGTTGATCGTAAATTTGCCCACAAAGCAGGAAAATCAGTTAGCAGTGGAGAATCCTTAATCGCTTTGGTCTGCCAACCGTGTGGTTCATTAAACTCTTGTTGGTCGTGGATTAGTAACTCTAACAAATCATCCTGAAATTCTGAAGATTGCAAATACCTCGCACATTCTTCATCTTTTGTCAGAAAGTACAAGTCATAAAAATGACGGATTTTCGTTGCTAATTCTTTTGACGGATTTTCCGAAAATGAAAAACGAATAAGCGAAACTAACTTTTCAAGCATGGTGCGACGTTTGTCCAGAATATTTAATTCAAATTGCTGTAATCCATATTCTTGTATTGCTCCCGTTTGATTTGTTACAGATAGAAATTCTGCAATAAATGAAATAATTTGCTGTTGTACAAAAGGATAAGGATTAGCAAATGAATTGATTTCTACAATAATACGTTTTTGTACATTCGTTACGAAACGAGTATTAATGTAACTTGGATATTGAAATAGGGATTTCCGATAGACAGAACCTTTGCGAGTTACGCCAGCTTCTTCAATTTCGGTCAAATCAGCGGTAATTGCTTTCTCTATCTTTCGGATTTTGGTTTTAAGAGCGTTGCCCGTCAGTTTTTCGTCAAGTAAAGCAATATCAATATCCTCTGAAAATCTATTGATTAAGCGGTAACCTTTCGTGAGCGAAGTTCCGCCTTTAAAAACTACGCTGCTTTTGTGTGTAGATTGAGATAGATTGCAGAGAATAAGTGTAATCCAATAGTCTTTCTCAATGAATTCAGGAAGAATACCGAAATGACTTGCCGTAAGTCGAATTAGTTCATTAAAATCCTGTTTGTTCGTATGCAGTGTCATTGGATATTCCATTTTTTTTGTGTTGGTAAAATAGTGTCCGATATGCCGAGCTTGTACACAGTTATCGGATTTAGCTTCTTGAACAGCATTGCAGTATCTTCTTGTGGATTAATTGTTTCAAGTATTGCTCCCAAAAGCGCGAGTGTTTGAGGAGTATATTTTAATGCCAATTTTTTAATTTTATTTATTTCTTGTTCGTCAAGATCTCCAATCAGATATATCAAACGTTTGCAGGCGTTGTCTGGAGTTGTATCGGGAATGTTTTTGAAAAAGCGTAGGCAG
Source organism: Bacteroidales bacterium (assembly GCA_036781965.1). Lineage (GTDB taxonomy): Bacteria > Bacteroidota > Bacteroidia > Bacteroidales > Azobacteroidaceae > Azobacteroides. The sequence goes on along the minus strand of DAIPZW010000068.1, from coordinate 6,633 downwards.
TCAAGTAAGCGCAAAAGAGGAATATTCTCTTTGGTAATAACATTATCTTGCCTTATAAAACGAATTCGATAAATACCGCGGACAATAGCCTTTTTTTCTTTCCGCATTCCAATTTCCAAAATGGCAGAAACTTGTGTGGTAAGAGCAAAATCATTGAAAGCAGAATATCCTGTAACGTATCCAACTAATTTACCGTCTTTTTGAATTAAATCTTTTACTACTTGGTATGTGTCGGGCGGCAATTCTCCAAATTTACTTATCTTAGGTTTGTAAAATCTACCTTTCGACAATTTGCGTAAATAGCCCGTCTCAACAAAATGATTAAGTGTTTTGCTGACCGCCTTAGGATTTTCTACCGCTATTGGAAAATCATTAATGGTAAAAACATAGCCTAATTCAAATTTGTCAATTATATTTTTAATTACGTCATTCATTTTTAATTTTCGCTTTTGAGTTTATGCCCGCATAAACTCGCATGTTTAATGATAAGGTAATATGTTTTCTTATAGAATCGAGAAACATAATATGCTATGATTCAAATGAATAATCTATAGTCGTAAGCTTTCCCTTCAAAACGGGATAATAGTTTTCCTGTTCTTGCTATTTGATTTGAAGAATCAATAGTTGCGGGAAGTTTTGAATATAAATCAAGAGAATTCCAATTCATTTTTGTTAATCCTAAAATTTCTGCTGCAATAACATTTATATTAGATTCCCCATAATGCTTTGTGATCTTGACAGGTGCAGGAATACTTCTGCCACCTAAATAAAATCTATAATTTGTTTGCCTAACGGACGGAACAATACCGTGTGTCCATAACAATGCAGTATGTTTATTTGTAACAATACAAGTGCCTCTGGAAATAGGAAAAGTATCAACTTGCAAATTGTTCTGATATACTTTCATTGCTAAAAAACGGACATCTGCCTCAAAATTGATTTCGATTAAATCAATTTTTTTGATACCAGCCATATTTAGGCTTGCCTTTATTCCGTTTATTTCATCTGGAGTAAATTTAGTTCTTTTATGAATAACAACTCTTTCAGGCAGTTTGTCAAGCGATTGATAAAAAAGTTCTCTTATAGAAACTCCAAACTGAAAAGCATCTTTATAAGACAAATATGGATTGTTCTGTTTGTCAAGATAGTAGTCATCTATTTTAGATAATTTGTATTTCAACCCTTGTCCATTGGAATCATAAATATGACTGCACCCAATTACAATTTCAGATTTTCCTTTTATTGTTGATACACTATATCCAATTCCAGCGTATGCTGTGTTTCTTTCTTGATTATTTAATATCCAAGGCGTTCTCAATGATTTAACATAAAAAGATAGAGATAACCACCAATATATTTGACATTTTAGGTTATCATCAAGTGTTTCTTCTCGTATTAATTGAGTTGCCACTCCCTTGGAGGCAGCATATGCTTTTATGTAATCATGCAAATCAAATGTTTCTCCTTCATTAATATAGCTCTCAAAGGATTGCCATTCTTTTGGAATAAATATTACAATTGTATTATGGCTTTGAGTATTTGCTATTTGATCTATTTTAGAAGTAATTAATCTTGCAAGATTAAGAGCATTAGTATGTAATTCCAAATCATTATCTGCAACAAAATTAATATCAGTCCAATTATCTGTTGTAGGAATATTGATAGGAATATTGTAAGCAGATAAAAATCCGGGATAGTCTATTAAATAATCAACATTAATGTTTGCTGTCGTATGTTTTGTCTGAAATCCCAAAAGGAAATTATAAAAATTGTGAGAATATGAATCGCTACAGATTACCGATAGGGTTATTTCTTTTGAAAAAATCAAGCCGTTAAGATTTACATCATATGGTCTATGATTAACTAAACCTCTCATTGGATGATAGTCTCTAAATTCATTGTCTGACACAGCATTTCTAAAGATTAATTGAGGCTCTAAAAGTTGGATCCCTTTGAATTGCGTTTGTTTTGAATTATAATTTTGCAATGGATAACTTTTAAAATTTTGGTCTAACACATTTATTTCTCCAAAAGCAGTATTTTTTGAAATTTGAAAGTCAAAACCTGTTCCTGATTGTATAGGATATTCAAATTTTATTCGCTGCTGATTGAATAATAAATTATTCCATTCTTCTAAAATTTCATCATACTTGTTGTTATATAATTTTTCAAGCCAATTTTTAGAAATTTGTTGTTGCTGATTTTTAGAAATATCCTCAATTGAAGTTAAATAAACAGTTGGAGTAAATGTCAAATAGGCAAAACTTGTGTTTTTATCAAAATATAAAGATAGAAAAATAGCCTTATGCACATCAATATTTAATGACTTGCCAACAACAGATTTTCGCCATATTTTATTCTTTGAGTTAGTTTCTATTGCTGTATTATGTGCGAAGTTTTTTAATATGGCTTGCAACATCAATGATTTAAACGCCGAAACATTTTCAATGTCATACTTTGAAATAGGCTCTCGTTTTATTTCACTTTTGATTCGTCCTTTAAAAATATTACTTATTTCCGTGAGCGTTCCCAAGGCAAACACCTTTCTTTTAAAAGGAACAGCGCAAACATTCGTATCTTTCGTAATAGTTTTTATATAATTCCACGGTTTATCATCCTGATAATCAATTTCAAATCGAAAAAGTTCTTTTGGAAAAACTATGGGATGTAAATTGCTTTTTATATACTTATCCGTTCTTTGGAATGGTAAACTAAACTCTGTTTTCAGATAGTCATTATCATTTTCTGTAATTTCTAATGTCTTTTGAATGTTGTTTAGGATTTGTTGATTGTCTTCAAATGCGGATTTTGATAAATGTATCAATGTTTTATCAAATCCATCAGTTGAAATATAATACGCTTCTCGTCCTGCATTTCTTATTTGATTTAACAGTTTGGAGACGTCATCATTGATTGTATCGCCGTATCCGCACCAATATAATCTACCTGCTCCTTTTTTTGTGAAGGCATTTTCAAGTGCCTGCATAAGTGATTTATCTCTCCCGCTATAGCCTATAACTATCAGATTTTTGTCAATATGATAATTTGTCAGATATTCAACAAAAGTATCGTTTTGTACATCTAATTCTTTCTCTGTGTTTTTTAGCTTACTATATTTGTAATCGCCGTGTAAAGCAATAGTCAGCAATTCTTTTGTACTTTGATTTCTGAATATACTATCGGCATTGTCTAATGTTACTTCAATCGGTGTTAAACAGTTTTGAAATGCTGCTCTGGTTGTTAGTCCATCAAAATTTGTTGACCAAACTGCTTTAACAATACCCTGTTTTGCCAACAAACACAAAAGTTTATATCCTACATACGGTTCTTTTCCCTCTATTAAACTAAAAAAATATTTTCTACGGTCTTCTTCAATTGGATATGCTTTTTCAGCATAAAAACCGTATTCTTCCGGCGAATCCAATTTTGGATATATTCCTTCATTATCTAACCATTTTTGAATGCTTCTTCTTACAGATTGGTCTTTATAGTTTTTATAATGTTCTGAAGCATTTATATTTTTCGACAAATAAATATCCTTTTTCCACTCCCAAATACAATCATACGCAGATTGTATCCCAGAACTGATGGAAGTCCCAGCTCCCAATAAAAAAGAATGAGGAACATCTTTATTGCGTTTAAATGACCTCAAAAATGCATCATATTCAAGATATAAGTCATTATTCCCAATTTTCGTTGCTATATTAATATTTCCCATTCTTCTAAATTTTCATTTTTTCTATCTTTATTTTCCTGATTTCCTTCTATTACAATCTTTGCACAACATTTGGCAATTTTCAGCAGTTGTTTTTCCGCCTTCGTGCCAAGGTGTGATATGGTCAGCTTCCATCCCTTCAATTTCAAAATGTTCTTTGCATATCACACAAATTCCATTTTGACGTTCATAGGCTTCCCTTTTTGATTGGGACTAAAGGCGCAAATATTCAAATATTTTTCTTTGCGAGTTAAAACATATATGTAAATCCCTTTTTTACTGCCGACATCTTCATCTTCCATCAGTGCGGAAATTTCTGCTTCAAGTTTTTTGGAGTCAAACTTTTGGTTTTTAAACTCATTGTAAAGAAAACCCCATTCGATACCTTTCATTTCTCTCCGGTATTTCGGGAAAATTGTTTTTACCCAATTGATTACGCTTTGAAAATAGAGCCATAATTCGTTAGCGTTTGGTTCGTGCTGATTTTCGGACATATATTTTTCAATATCCCCATCTTTAGAAATCCATTCAATAGCTTTTTCTAAATATTCCTGACGATTGACAGCACCGCTAAGATAGTCTTTCCCAAGATTGTAGGCGGGACAATTGTTTTTGCTGAAATAGCGTTTCGCATCCGAAACCCACGAGCCATGATAAACTGCATTTCGCAATTCTTGGTCTGTGAGTTTCTCGCCTGCAATGTTGATCGTTTTGAACCATTCCAATTTTTCACTATCCGAGCCGCTGCACAAATAAACCATTAGTTTATAATTCAGTATTTGCTCTTTTTCATTCTTTTGCAGATTGTGAAAAGCTCTGTTCTCGGGGAAATTTCCGATTTTCACAGAAAAATCTCCTTCAACATATTGGCATATAGAAATTGTTCTTTGTTGACCATCAATGATTTCAAAATCTCCATCATCACGAACCGCCCAATACATTACATTTAATGGGAAATCTTTGGTAATAGTATTGATTACAGCATCCCTCTGTTTGTCTTTATAGATAAACTCTCGCTGATACGGCGGACGGATGTCTAACTTTCCATCATATCCGACAACACCATTTTCTTCATTATCTTGATAACCTTCGACTAAGTCGCGAATGGTTATTTCTTTCAATTCTATATTCATAATTTCTTATTTTTAATTATTATTCTCGCATACAATGGATTTCCGTTTAGTTTTGTCAAATATGTTCCTTGTGTTTCAGGAGTTGGCCCCGTCAACATACTATATCTTCCTATTCCGTCAATTATTTCAAACTGTTCAGGATTATATTTATCCAAGAATGTAATAGGAACACCCATTGCACCAGCATAATCACAAGGAATATCGTTCGTTTTATTAATATTTATTGCGTCATAATAATCATATTTCGGAAATTCTTCGGGATTGTAGTTTTTGTAAAGGATTAATTCTTCATGGCGTTTTGCATTATCAAGATTAGTGTACCAACAAGTATTATTCGTTGAGACAATTCTATTCCCGTTTTCGTCAATTCGAGCTTCCGTGCCATGCATCGAATAATGTTTGGGAACAATAAAGCCCGAAAAGTTACGGTTGCTGTTTATGCCTATCCACAATTTGTTTTCCTTTATCAGTTTAAAAATTTCCTTGTATGATATAGCATTCCAAGTTCCGACAATCAGAAATTTTTTGTCATACTCAATAAGTTGAGCCACATATTCGCGGAAGAGTGAAAAGGGTGGGTTTGTTACAACGATATCGGCTTCTTTAAGCAATTCAATACATTCTTTTGAGCGGAAATCACCATCGCCTTTCAAGTGTTTGATCCCGATTTCTTGAGGATCAGGCAGATTATTGTCGTTTTTATCGCCGTTATATTCAAGGTAAATTGCTTTTTCGGACACATGCTCGCTAAACAAATCCATGCTTTGGTTTTTGTAGCAAGTAGTTATCAGTTTTTTTAATCCGAGCTTTTCGAAATTGTACGAGAAATAATGGAAAAAATTGCTGACACGAGGGTCGTCGCAATTGCACAGGACAACTTTGTCCTTAAAATGCCTTTTATAGTGTTTGAGCTCTTTTTCAATATCCGAAAGGATGGTGTAAAACTCATCGTTTTTTGCTTTTTTCGCTTCTTTCAAGTTACTGTTAGTCGCATTTCTTGCCATTTGATATACTGTTTTAATTCTCACGGCAAAGATAATGCTTTTTTGCGAGTTTTTACCCGCAAAAACTTTTTTTGATATATCATGTTCTTAATTACCTCTTAAAACCTTTGCTTTTTCCCACTTCCAGTTTTGTAAGAGGCTTTATATGCGGTTTCATTGCCTGTTTCAGTTCCTGATACTTTTGCCCGAACCAGTCCAAAATATTCTGTCCATTGAGAGAAAGATGAAGTTTATTAGGGTTGTCGCGTTCTTTGTAGAGTTGCAATTTGGCATCCTGCACGTTGAAATCTCGATCATGTTCCGGTGAATGTAGCTTTCCAGTGAACGATGCTTCTATTCCGGTGAATAGCTTCTTAATCGTATCAACAGCCAGACCAATACTCCAGCATAGTTGGGTCATCCGCAGGCTCTCGGCTACTTGGGGAAATACGTCCAACAGTACATTTAAGTCGTCCTGTGCCTTGTATGGCTCGTAATCCTGTCGGAGTTGTTCAAGCCGGGCTTTCATATCAGCAACCTCTTTCTCCTTTTGCCTAACATAATTGTCCATATCAAGGAATTTTTCTCGTGCTTCATCTTTGCGGTCATATAGGTCGCGCATACTGTCGTAAACCTCCTCTTTCCGCTCCTGTAATACCTCTATATCTTCTTTCAGGTCTTCATTCTTCACATATAAATCCCGATAATGCTTTGGCGTGTCTATATGCCTTGCCTCCGATCCTCTTATCCCAGTCATGTTCGGAATATAAAATAAGTCACTTCTCGTTCCGTTCTCTAATTT
>DAIPZW010000067.1:0-7904 GCA_036781965.1 Bacteroidales bacterium | reverse complement strand
ATTATTTCCAGCAGTGGTTTTTATTTCCAAAGCCCAATTCCCATATTGATAATCGCGTACTTCTCTGTCTGTTCCAACCCAAGAATTTAAAGCGAAAATTACATCTTGTTTTTCAATGAATTTTTGTAAAAAATGTAATTCGCCATAAAGCCCTTGTTGTTCAAAAGGGGTTAATCCTTCTCCTTTCAGTTTTTCGAAAAGCGTTTGCCATTTTTCAAATTGGTTTATTATTGTTTTTACAACCTGTTTTTCGGAGTGAAGCGACAATACAGAATGTATCATATTTTCACACATTACAGCAAAGACATCACGGCTTTGATAATGCAGTAGCTTAATAATTAATAAATTGTTTTTTGCAAACGAAGTGTCGGGTTGCAAAGAAATCTGTAAATCCCGCAAATTGGAGAAAGAAGAAATGTCAATTCGTATATCTTTATTATAGGATAAAGCGATACCACAATATCTTTCCGGATTTTGAAAAATAGCGTAAATGTGCAATTCTGGCTCGTTATTATAGAGCCGTTTCAACAATCCAGCTTCATTGGACTGTTCAATACTCGACCATATTTCTAAAATATTACTCATCGTTCTCCAAATTATCATTGCTATCGTCAAAATCAATCTCCGACTGATAGTATTCGTTAGCTAAAGCTGTATTTATTGCAAACTCTACAGTGTGTTCTGTATTACTCTTCGGGAAGACAATTGCAAATCCAATAATTACGTCATCGCTTTCTGTGAAAATTACTTTTTCAGGTATTGGATTTCCATTTTTGTCTTTTGGATTTGCACCCAAAGGATCGAGTGGATAAATGAGTAACAACGGATTGTTTACATTACGATATTTTTCGCGAACAAGCTTTGGTTTAGGATATGTTTTTTGCCAATCCTTATCCTGCTCTGAAATTTGCAATGCTTCGGTTAAATCCTCATCATCAATATCAATAAATTCATCAGCTGGATTCCCGATAATGTGGTTTTTCTTAATAATATAGGTATCTGTATCGCCTGCCGTATTACGAGTAAAACAACCTGCCTTAATCTCACTAGATACTTCAAATTTCTTTGTTGAGTTAGCTTTATTCATTAAAGCAACTCGCCATGAACCAAGTTCGTTGTCCTGATTTAATTTACGAATAAAATTGTTTATTAAAGTCAAATCAACTTTTGCCAATTGGGGCGCTACGGTAAATTCGGAGAAGAATTTCAGAATATCAGCAGGCAAAATATTTGACCAGAGATAGTTTTTGTTGTCTTTTATAACAGGATTTCCAAGCTTTGAAAGAAAATTTTGTGTCGTTATCAGATTCTTGTGAATAATGCCTTTGTTGGTTGGGAGTTGATAAGTCTCGACCAAACGACCAGACCATGCCACTTGTATTTTATCCACATTCCGCATTTTTGTAATTGCCGTAATTTGCAATTGCCCAGGGTGGGTACGAACCTTTAATGCATATTTTTCAGGTGTTGCCTTGGCATTCCACATAGCATCAAATTCTTCCCGTAAGTCTTCGCTTGCCATCGTAATATGTCTGAACCATTCATTAAGTTCACCACTTGTAAACAAACGACATAAATCCACGTAACCGGGACGATAGCCAAACCAACGCCCCATCTGCATAAGGGTATCATACATTTTAGAGGCACGCAAGAAATAACTGACTGACAATCCCTCTAATGTTAATCCTCGTGCAAGTTTGTCGCCTCCAATTGCTATTACGGAAATGCCTGTTTTCTCATTTTCGTAGTATTCCAATGCGTCAGCAGACTTACCATTGATAGACATAACTTTGATTTTTTGAACAGCTTTATACAAACAAGGTTTTACTTCGTCCCAACTATGTACCTTCATCTTACTATCAATATCTTGAAACGAAGAGTTTAAGATATTTTGTGTTGTAGTACAATAAGAAATATATTTGTCTGAATCGACCTCAAAAATAGTTCTGAATTGCTCCAAAATATTTTTGTCGCCTTGTTCTATGCCACGCTTGTAGTAGTTAAACAAATCCTCAACTACTTCTTTCAACGAATTTTGCCAAATCAAATAACGTGAAATGTGTATCAGCATTGAGTTGTGCTTCGTTTCCTGTCCTCGCGCAACACGGATAGCACAAGTAATAATAAAGCATTTAATTGCAGTTTGCAGGGATTCTGGCAGAACAGCAGGAATTGTATCGTCTTTCTTATGCTTATCGGGAAACAACTCTCTATAATCATCTATTTTGCGAACGATTGGTAAAAGGTCGTCATTGGTTTCATCTGCTTCGAGTGAAGTTCCAAAGATTTTTTCGGCTCCAATATAGTTGCTTGGAGAAGGTAAATTTATTATAAAATCACGAGGAAATAAATCATCTTTATCAAGGGGTATGAAAATATTGGCAAATGGCGTAGCTGTATAACCAACATATCCATAACGGTAAAAATGATTTGTTATTTTTCGTATCCAACCATTGATTGCTGTTGGTTCTTCATCAGCCTTCTTTGTATTAATAGAAGCGTTGTCTGCCTCATCATCAATAATAAGAAGTGATTTGTTCGTGATTTTCTTTTCACCGTTGATTTCCCGAGTTTGGGAAAGCAACCAAGTATTCAGGCGTTTTAGAACAGTCGAATTCTTTTTAACAACAAGCAAAATAGGGTTTGATACATCAAAGCTTATTCCTCCTGCTCCATCGGCTAACGATTTTTTAAAATCTGATTTTATAGTTGTTATAGAAATTGCATTATTGTTGTTGTCCAAGATTCCAACACCAATTCTGTTTGTACCATTATTTTGCCATGCTCTTTCATGTTCCGTGTCAAACCCTAAAAAATCCTCGTCTAAACGGTGTTGTGTCTGTGTGCGCAGATTGTTGTGCATACCAGCTAAAACGATAATCAAGTTAAAACCCGCATCAGCAGCTTTGCAAATTAGCCCTGTGTAATTAGCTGTTTTGCCCGACTGTACATGACCTACAACCAACCCTTTTTTATCAATCCCTCTTACATCGCGAATTGTAGGGTCATAAAGTTTATCCAATATGTCATCAGTCAATCTGTCTATTTCTTCAATTACTCTGGGAGCAAAGTTTTTTGTATTTTGCAGATAAGTTGCATATCTATTCCAAAATTTCCAATCGCTTGATTGGTGGTTCGCTTTGAAGTTTTTGAGCCAAGGAGTATTTCTTTCGTTGTCAAAAAGCATTTTATATGACTCTTGACGAACATTGTACAATCTCATCAATTCTATTTTCAGCTGTTCTTTGTCGACAGTAGAAAATAACGGCATAGACATACATTGATCAATCGCATTGCTTATTTCGTCATCAGCTATGCTCGTTTTTTCGCCTATTATGGCTCTGCATATATTTAATGCTTTGTCAATCATAAGTTTACTATTTCTATTAGTTCGGGGAAATTATTAAACGGCTCCATATTCAGAAGAAGAATTTTAATCTGCTCGCTACTTTTACCACTTGCTTTTTGAGCATTGAAAATTTGCATAATCATCGTCTTAACAATTTCCAAATTTGTTTCAAACGGCTCTGTGGTTTCGCCTTGTTCGGACTCTCTAATGAAAACAGATTTTTTAGGCACCGTTTCTTCAACAAAACGCAGAAGGTATTCAATTGCTTTTTCAGGCTCGGATACAGCCAGTTTTTTCATTTCCGTAATCATTAGGTGATTCCGATTTACAATGAAGGCATATTTCTGTCCTTGTTTCTTTTCAAGCCAGAGTGGTTGAAACTCTTGCTGTTTTCGAGTGGTTAAAATCCTACCTCTATGTCTGAAAACCTCCACTGCACGATTACGAACAGCCATTGCATATTTTTTTATCTGCTCACGAAATTCAAGTGGTGGGCGAGCTGTTGATTTTTTTATATCAATTTGCCAATCAGAATCTAATGAGTTGGGCAGGTCAATTTGTATTCGCGCCAACTGATAATGTGTTTCCTGCTTGAAGATTCCAAGCCAATCTCCCGCCAATAATAAGCGTTTTCCACGATAAACATAAAATCCTTGCTGGTTAGACCAGCCGTTTACACCTTCGGCTGCTTTGTGGACGGTCTCTGTAAGGTGGCTTTTGTGTGGAAGAACATACCCTTTCATTATGGCATTACCGATATATTCCTCGGGAAATGGCTGCGTAGCTGATTCGGTTGGCAAGAAAGGGTTCCAAGATAAGACTTCGTGTCCCCAGCAATATAACTTTACTGATCTTTCTTCAATAAATCTATGGAAAGTCATTGCAAGATGTTGTTTAACTTTGTCCATTTGAGCGAGGAATCTATCTTTTGCAATTTCATTTGAAATTGAAGCTTTAGGAGATATAACTCGGTCTAATTGCGTCCAAACAACCAATGTGCCAGACTCCTGATTGTCAAGCGCGTGTGCAAACTCATCAGGGATAGGATAGCGAATCAGTTCCCATTTACTTGTTTGATTTACATAATCTAAATCCCAAATCCAATAAACAGGTGCATAACCAGCTTTTTTACTTACAACTATGAGCTTGCGGCATTGTGAAAATGAAGCAGTCTTCAACCCCAACCCAAATCTGCCTAAGTCTTTTTCGGATCTTGTTTCCAATGGATTTTTTGCACCTGGGCGCATTGCTTGCACAAGTTCATCGTTATTCATTCCACAACCATCATCTAAAATTGTAATGACGGATTCTCCTCCTTTAAATTCTGAATTAAAATATATGTTCTTGGCTTGTGCTGAAATAGAATTGTCAATGACATCAGCAACGGCTGTTTCTAAATTATAGCCGATTGCCCGAAAAGTTTCTATCATTGAAGAAGCGTACGGTTCCGCTGAAACAGTTTCAATATTGTTGTAATTCATAAGCAATTAGCTGTTCTTTAAGTTCTGCTGCAATTTTATAAGCCAACACTACAGGAACAGCATTTCCAATTTGCTTGAAAGCCCTCGTGCGGCTACCTTCAAAATAATAATCATCAGGAAAGGATTGTATTCGCGCAGCTTCACGGACTGTAATGGAGCGGACATTTTCAATGGTTGGATTTTGTGTGGGATAAATATAATAATGACCATCCATTGCAATATGGGCAACAACAGTATGACAATATCCATAAGGGTCAACTACCTGAAAGCGATTGAGAAAAGATTCTTTGTTTTTATGCTTTTGTAATTCAGGAGGCAATGTAGCATAGTTAATCCGTTTCTTATCACACAACCACATTTCAACAGCCCTACGATATATTTCACGGTCGTTTTCATTGTTGGGACGCGCAATATGTTGAGTTGTAAAACCAAAAGTATTACGAATACCTGACTCTTTCAGATATTTCATTTCTGAAAGAGGTTTTATGTATTTTACTGGTTCGCATAATTTGCCTTCTCCATGTTTTCTTTCCGGTAAATCAGAAAACAAATCTCTCAAAACTTGGTAAGGGTTATCTTGTTTCTCTAAAACGGGATAATGATATGCTGTATCAATATTGTTTTCATCTTGTTTTTTCCAGCCAACAATAATAACTCTATGGCGATTTTGTAAAACCCCATGCTCAGAAGCTATTTGTATATGATCCTCCATTCTATAACCAGCTTTTTCAACTAACCGTTTTAGATCTTCAAATGGTTTACCATTCTTAGCAGTACGAATTCCCAATACATTTTCAAAAACAAACATTTTAGGTTGGTAACGTTCTAAAAACTTGACATAGTATTTGTATAGTTCGTTACGGGGGTCATCTTCAACTGCTTTCCCCATTCGTGCACGTCCTGCCACAGAATATGCCTGACAAGGCGGTCCCCCAATGATAATATCAACTTGCTCGTTCTTTTTTAGGGTATCTATTTTTGAAAAAATATCATTGATTGTGTTTTCTCCTATTTCGGATTGTATTACCGTTTCAATAATGGAATCTGGTACTTGTTCCCAAAGTTTTTTTCCATCTTCCATTTCCTGTTTTTCAAGTAAATACTTTTCATAAACAGACAATCTGCTCTTGCTCTTCAACCAATGGAAAGCAGCGCGGGTTTTAAGCGTATCACAAGCATGCTTGTCCATTTCAATATGTGCCAATGGTTCAAAACCTGCCCGAATAAAGCCTTCGGACAAACCTCCTGCACCTGCGAACAAGTCTATGAAATTTAGTTTACGCATCACTCCCAATATATAATTTTGCGTGCAAAATTAGCAATAAAATTTGAGATTTTGGGGTTTCTCATTGAGAAGTTTCAGTTTACAGGATAATCTCATATCTACCTATCAACTTTTATTTGTACTTCCCTTAATTCAATCGCTTGCTTGTAATACTCGTTCATCAGGAGCGAATAATCATTCTGCTGCTTCATGCTGAATAGCGTAAGGATAAAGACCAATAAGCCGAGAACGGCTATCGCAAGCGAAGTCTTTCTGACTCTGAAGAACCTGAAACTGAAATAAGATTGGGTATCTTTCTGCTGTTTTTCTGACTCTTTAATCAAATGCACCAAGCAAGCAATCGCATCAGCCATATCGTTGTCTAATTTGCCAATTTTTGTTTGAATAAACTTAAAATGTTTATCACAATGCGAGCCAAGCCCCTGTATATATTTCTCTATTTTTTTGACTATCTCGTCTTTACTTGCCTTTATTTCAGGAGTTAAATTTCTTTGCTCCTGTAGCAGAACTAGTGCTTTTTGCTCCATTAAGGACTTGTTTATTTTCTCTTCTATTTCCGATAGCTTTTCCCATAAAGCATCGTTTGAAACTGATTTACTCATATTATTGTCTGTTTTTTAATTGTTCTTTTCTCGTTTTATCTTCTTATTCCTTTACGTTTCTCTGGCTTCTTTTTCTTTTTTAGAGCCTGTTGGCGCAAGTATTCCGTTTCGTTCTCGTCCTGATTGGAGGGCTGAATATCGAATAAACCACCGATACTTGATAGCGCATCGGCTACTCCCGACACAATGTTTTCCGAAAGGTTATTACTTGTATTCTTTGTTTCTGCCGGAATGATTATCTTCTGTTCTTGACTATGATTGTTTTCATTTAGGATTGCATCTAACTTAGAATAACTGAAATTCCGATCCACATCCGATCCTTTGAAAGAATGCCTCTCCTTCTTGAATGAGATGCCTTGCACCTCATCCGTTTGTCTTCTTCGTTTATACTCAATGGATATTCCCTGATTTTTAAGTGACTGTCCAAGCTGCTGCCAATTCTTTGATTGTCGTATCGCATCTTTCACCTTATGATAAACCTCATATTTAGTCTGTTCCGCTCCTTTTAGCTTCTGAACATTGACTTTATCTTTTCCTTTGCCGTAAGTGAGGTTGTACTTATCCTTTAGCTGCTTACAAACCTTTTCGTTCAGGTAGCGGTCGTTCTTGTCGGATATGGTTTTACCCTCGTTATCTACCCGATTGAAGACAATATGCAGGTGTGGGTGGGCTGTATTTTTATGCCTTACAATAATGTATTGCGTATTTTCAATCCCCATCGCTTTCATATATTCCTTAGCCAACCGTTCCATGAATTGGTCTGTCATACGTTCTTTATCATCGGGAGAGAACGCCAGCGGAATATGACCTACACATTTGGATAGATTGGGATTGAGCAGGCTTTGCATATAAAAGCTGTTGATAATAGATTCCTTATCGGTTTCTAACACGCCTTCACTTGCCAAAAGTTTTGCATCTTTGGCATCCATTACATACGAAATGCAGCCTTTAAAGCTTCTTCCTTTTACTATTTTTCCAATCATCCGACAGCTTGTTTATGATAGTTTGTATGCTTTCAAGTATTGTTTGAGCTTCGTTTTCGAGCCGTCTTATACTTAAAAACTTGGCTGATTTGGTGAGTTGATTCAGGTTGTTTCCCATACCCGCAAGGCTTCGGAGTATATCCAGTTCCTCTTTTTTAAGCGGTTCTTTGATTTCTCCATTCAGGATCGCATCATGACAATAAA
>DAIPZW010000066.1:0-7920 GCA_036781965.1 Bacteroidales bacterium | reverse complement strand
GGTATATTTCTGGAAATAAAGGATATTTTTCCAAAAATAAAGGGAATATTTTTTAAAAATAACCTTTACATTTTGGTATATATCTAATATGTTGTCAAACAATATATTAGATAGCAGAAAGAAACAAGGAGAAGGGAGAAAGAATGCTTTTAGTTGAGAGTGGAGAGTTAAAAGTTGAGAGTTAAAACGCTTGTCATTCCGTGCTTGACACGGAATCTTTTGGGATAAATTACCTTCAAAGAAAAAATTCGTATATTTGTAAGTCAATTAAACAGTAAACGCTAAACATTAAACAATATAAAATCATGAATAACTTTAGATTTTGGAGTCCGACTGAGTTTGTTTTCGGACAAAATACCGTAAGTCGCTTGGGTTCTTTATTAAAGAAAAATAAAGCAAGCAAAGTATTGGTGCATTATGGCGGACAATCGGCGATTAAAAGCGGATTATTGGCGAATGTGGAGAATATATTGAAAAATGAACATATCGACTATGTGAAATTGGGCGGAGTGAAGCCGAATCCGATAGACTCGATGGTTTATGAAGGCATTGAACTTTGCCGGAAAGAGAATGTAGATTTTATTTTAGCGGTCGGAGGCGGCAGCGTAATCGACTCAGCCAAAGCGATAGCCGCAGGAGTTCCTTATTCGGGCGACTTTTGGAACTTCTTCGAGGGGACTGTTTCCGTAAATAAAGCACTTCCGGTGGGCACAATCCTAACGATTCCGGCAGCAGGTAGTGAAGCTTCGGCAAATAGCGTGATTACCAAGACAGATGGTTTACTTAAAAGAGGCATTGGAAGTAACTTACTTCGCCCTTTGTTTGCTATTATGGACCCTGTGCTTACTTTTTCTTTGCCTATGAACCAAACAGCGAATGGAATTGCCGACATGATGGCTCACATTTTCGAACGTTATTTTACACAAACTAAGGATGTTGAAGTAACAGACCGTATGTGTGAGGGATTATTAAGGTCGATTATTCAAGAAGCTCCTATTGCAATAAAAAATCCAACGGACTATGGCGCACGTGCAAATATTATGTGGGCAGGTATGTTAGCACATAATGGAATTTGTGGCGTAGGAAGAGAAGAAGATTGGGCGAGTCATGCTATGGAACACGAACTTAGCGCGCTGTATGACGTAGCTCACGGGGCAGGACTTGCGGTGATTTTCCCGGCGTGGATGGAATATGTTTATCAATCCCGCATAGATTTATTTGTTCAATTTGCAGTTCGCGTATGGGATATAGAATTTACGGGAAATAAAAAGGAAACGGCTTTGAAAGGTATCAAAGCAGTGAAAGATTTCTTTGCCTCTTTGGGATTACCTATAAACTTCGAGCAATTAGGAGCGAAGAAAGAAGATATACCCACCTTAGTTAAGATGTTAAAAATCAACAATGGCGAAGAATTTGGGTTCTTCCAAAAACTAAGTATGCAAGATGCGGAAAATATTTATCATATAGCCGCCGATTCAACGCTCTAAGATAGCCATTTCTCCATCTTTCAGATAAATAAACAAGCAGTTCATATCATCTATTTGGGCTGCTTTTTTTTGCGCTTCCTCTAAACCCATCGCCATAAAGGCTGTAGCGTAAGCGTCAGCCAGAATACATTCGGGATGAATAATCGTAACGCTGAGTATTTCATTTTCAGAAGGATAGCCGGTGGTTGGATTGATCGTGTGAGCGTATCTTTTTCCTCCTTTTTCATAATAATTGCGATAGTTTCCCGAAGTGGCCAAGGATTTATTGCACAAAGTAACTGTTTCCATGTTTTCTTCATCAGATTTAGCGCCTAAAACCGGCTTAGTAACCCCTATTTTCCAACAATCGCCATTCGGATTTTTTCCTTTAGCATGCACTTCCCCGCCAATCTCGACCATATAATCCTCAATACCTAATTCATCAAACAGATCAGCCACCACATCACAAGCATATCCCTTAGCAATCGCCGAAGCATTCAGTTGTGTGCGTGGATCTTCCTTGATTACTTTCCGACCTTCCAATCGTATTTTCTTATATCCTACAAATTCCTTGATACTATCCACCATCTGTTGAGAAATCTGTTCGACATCGCCCTGCTTTTCAAAGCCGAATCCCCAAAGATTCACTAAAGGAGCGGTAGTTATATCAAAAGCTCCATCAGTCATTTCAGATACTTCCATCGATTTATTAAAGACCATCATAAACCAATCGTCCACTTCAACGTCTTCATTGCGATTGACTTTCGAGATAATGGAGTTTTCAACAAACGGATTCAGGGAAAGATTAAAACTATCCAGGCGAGCATAAATTTCATCATTCAAATCCTGATGATAATGATACTTAATATTGGCTGTAGTACGAAATATTTCGCCTTGAGTATGAATATAAGTATATTCGCCGTCCTGTTTTTTAGTTTCGGAGCATCCGCTCAGAATAAAACAGGAAAGAATAAATAAAATAAAAGATGTTTTCATGAATAAAAGCTTATTCCCACTCGATAGTAGCAGGCGGTTTGGAAGATATATCATAGACTACGCGATTGATTCCTCTCACCTTGTTTATTATATCATTGGAAACTTTCGCCATAAAGTCGTAAGGCAATCTTACCCAGTCTGCAGTCATAGCATCAGTGGATGTAACTGCGCGCAAAGCCACTGCATTTTCATAAGTACGCTCATCTCCCATCACTCCAACCGATTGAACAGGTAATAATATTACGCCTGCTTGCCAAACTTCATCATATAAGTTCCATTCGCGAAGGGCAGAAATAAAAATATCATCGGCTTCTTGAAGGATACGAACCTTCTCGGGAGTAATATCTCCGAGAATACGAACGCCTAAACCGGGACCGGGAAAAGGATGTCTTTTGATTAAATGATCAGCCATACCTAATTCGCGGCCCACTCGTCTAACTTCATCTTTAAAAAGGAGACGTAGAGGTTCAACTAACTGTAAGTTCATCTTTTCGGGCAATCCTCCTACATTATGATGAGACTTAATGACCGTTCCGGTAATTGAAAGTGATTCTATAATATCAGGATAGATAGTTCCTTGCGCTAAATATTTAATATCTTTTAGTTTCTTGGCTTCTTCATCAAAGACTTCGATAAATCCTTTACCGATAATCTTTCTTTTCTTCTCCGGTTCGGTCACTCCGGCTAATTCTTTATAGAAATAGTCCTTTGCATCGATGCCTAAGACGTTCAATCCTAAATGTTCATAATCAGCTAATACGCGATTAAACTCATCTTTTCTTAGTAACCCGTTATCAACAAAGATACAAGTTAGGTTCTTTCCGATGGCTCTATTTAATAAAACAGCACATACCGAAGAGTCTACCCCACCCGACAAAGCTAAAATTACTTTTTCATCGCCGATTTTTTCTTTCAACTCTTTTACGGTTGAATCTATGAAACTTGCCGGCGTCCAATCCTTTTTAGCTTGACATTGGTCTAAAAAATTATCTAAAAGCATAGTTCCTATCTCCGTATGAAATACTTCGGGATGGAATTGAACTCCCCAAGTTTTTTCTCCTTCTATATAATAAGCTGCACAAGGCACATCGTCTGTACTTGCAATCACCTTAAAATTTTCCGGAAATTGAGTAATCGTATCTCCATGCGACATCCAAACTTGAGAGTTCGGTTTGATATTTTTCATCAAAGGATTCTTTTCGTCAATCGAAGTAAGTATGGCACGTCCATATTCTCTGGAATCTCCTTTTTCTATTTTGCCTCCGGAGGAATAAGCTAAGTATTGGGCTCCATAACAGATACCTAATAAAGGATACTTGCCACGAATGTTACTTAAATCCGGCTTAAAGGACTCTGCATCGTTTACAGAAAGAGGACTTCCGGAGAGAATTACTCCGATAATGCTTTTATCTTCCGCAGGAAACTTATTGTAAGGAACTATTTCGCAGTACATGTTTAACTCTCTAAGCCTGCGCCCAATTAGCTGTGTAGTTTGGGACCCGAAGTCAAGGATTACTATCTTTTCTAGCATAGTCTGTTTTTATTTTCCGCAAAAGTACGAAAAATTCCGAAACAAAAGGATATTTTTCTTGTTCCTATAAATAGAAAGACAATTATAAATCATTTAAAAATATACAATTATGAACAATTCAAAGTTATTAATCGGCTTAGGGATAGGACTTGTCGTGGGTGCATCGGTTGCAACTTATTTTACAATAAGCGACAAGGACAAAAGAAAGATTGTACGCAAAATTGATAGGGCTACAAGAAAAGCTAAAAACTCCGCAACAAGAGCAATAAACCATCGAATAGATGAATTAGAAGAGAAAGCTGAACATTTAGAGAAAATGGCGAGGAATACCGCTAAAAAATTAAGCCATGAAAAATAAATATTCTTTGAGAGAACTTATCTCTTTTATAAAAAATGACGCTTCCGAATTTATTTCTATCAAATTGGAGTTATTAAAACTCGAATTGATGGAAAAAGGAAGTAAAGGTTTGTCGTTTCTTATCTACGGCGTAGCCATTTTAGGCTTGATATTATTTTTCTTATTATTTGGTTTCTTGGCTTTAGGATTTTTAATCTCGGATTGGGTAGATAGTTTGGCTGGAGGATTTGCCATCATTGGCGGAATTTACTTAGTCATTTTAGGTGTTCTATTCTTATGCCGCAAATCATGCCTGCAATTCCTTACCAATCTGCTTATAAAAGAAATGGATCCTGACTTAGTACATGAAGCAAGAGAACAAATGCGAAAAAGAAAAAGAATGGGAAAGGAGGTTTACGATTATGAAAAATAAAAAAATAACTCCGTTGGAAGCATTAGATATTAAAAGGGTTCACCTGGAAGTTAAATCCGAGGCTTTAGTCGATTCTTTGGAAAAACAATTTGATTATTTGCAAGATAATGCAGGTTCATTAATCGGTGAAACTATTGTAGATGGTATTACATCCAAGCTTCCTCCTTTTTTACGCAATCTGATAAACAGGTACGAAGATAAAAAAGAAGAAAAAGAGTTTGAATATGATTTCAACGATATGAATTTTCAAGAAAATAGTGGTCAGTCTCAAGCCTTATCTTACTTAGATAAAGCATTGGATATGGTTCCTTTTTTCGTAAAAGGCTTCAAAGGAATGGCTCTGAGCTTTGTTTTAAGAAAAGCGCTCAATGCATTTATGAAGAAGTAGTACACAATACATAATAAAACATTCAATAAGAATGTGTCTCGATTTTGTTTTGAAAGGCGGAAGTAATATTAATTTTATTTCCGCCTTCTATTTTATAAAGACGTTGGTTAGTTGTCGGAGAAGAAAGCCCTCCTAATGACTCTATATACGGTCCAATTTTAATATAATCAAAGCTATCGGGAAGTATTCCGTTTGCTAATTTCGTTTTTCCCGAATACCAGCCGGTTTTAATTTTTCCTAAAGTTTTATTTTTTATGAATAAGGACAAACGTTCCACTTCTTGTGGTTCGGAATCTCCTCCCATAAAACTGAAACAAGTAATAGAATCGCCATACTTTTTAAGAAGTTCAAGGATTGAAGCTTCATTTAGTTCAAATCCTTTGTCTTCCCAAAGATAAGGGCTATGACAACCCGGGCATCTGTTAGGACAATTGGAGAGATTAACGGCGAGAGTTATCTCGCCGGGTATCTCTTGAAAAACTATATCATAGTTGTTGTAGCGTAGCATAGTGTCTTCTTGTAGCTTCCTCTTGTCTGGGTTGCGAGAAATTACTTACACGTTTCATGTAGCCTATTATACGAGTCAAGTAATCCAAGTTTTTACTTTGACATTTCGGGCAAGTTTTCAAACTACTCTTATCAATATATCCACATTCATTACAAACTGTATTAGGAATATTGAAAGTAAAATAATTACAACCTTCCTGCGAAGCAACACGAAGTAAATGAGCGTATTGTTCCTTACTTAAATGCTCCTCTAAGTTAAGATGAAGAGCTGAACCTCCTGTTAAATGTTCTATATATTCACGACCATGAAGACGGAATTTATCTACAATATTCAAAGATTCATCTTCTACAATATAAAAATAGCTGTTGTAGCAATCGCGAGATACTTTGAATCCGGATTCCCTATCCCATTTTGCATGTTTAACCCCTACATTCTCGGCAGGAATCATTTCACAGTTAAACATTAACTCTTTGGTTCTGTATTTCTTATTGTATGTTTCAACCAATCCTAAGACGCGTTGAACAAACTCTCTATATTGATCATTATCATTGATTTCAATCCCCAAAAACTCAGCAGCTTCCACCAAGCCATTAACGCCAATCGTCAAGTATTGTCTATTTAAGTTGATATATCCTGCGTCAAATAAAGGCAACATTCCCTTTTTAAGCAAATCTTTTAAGTTTTCATTGTAAGAAGATTGCACTTTATGTACTAAATCTACTACTTCTTCCAAGAAAAACATATAATGATAACCTTGTTTTACTGCATGTTGGATACAACGATTCAGGTTAATTGTCAAAACACTCTTAGATCCTGTCGAAACTCCTCCTGCTCCTAAAGTATAACTAAAGGTATTGTCCTGAATTTCGTTACGAAGACGGCAACAACTACTCAATGAATCGGCATTATCACTTAAATAAGTAAAGAAAGAATGCCCTTCTGAGTACATTTCTGCTGTGAAATCTCCATATTCTTTATCTTTTGGCTCGCCGTCTGCGGTTAATAAAGCCATCGTTTCTACCGGGAAAGTCAAAACTGTGCGCGTGCGTTCTTTATTAAACCATTTCATGAAACGTTTTTGTAGCCAATTCAAAGAATCCCAATGCGGTTTATTTCCGTCAGGGAAGATAAAATTCTCGAATAAGCTTTCAAAATAATAACGATCATAGTAAGATATATTCCAAAATACGGCTTGAAAGTTACGAGCTCCGGTTGGTTGGTTGATAGAATAAACAATTTGTTCGAAGCAATCGGTAATAACTTTGTCTAAAGTGCGCTGTTTCAAAGATAAATCAACCACTTTGTCCGACATTTTATAATATTCGTTCCCATATTCTAGACCTATGAAATAATTCATATACATAAGGAACTCAGGAGTGGCACAAGCTCCGCTCAACATGCTGGAAACCATAAAAACCATATTGATAAATCCTCCGCAGAAAGATTTTAAATTGGTAGGCGCTTTAGAATTTCCGCCAATAGAACCGGTTCCATTGATTAACCAAGGGTACATCGTGATACTTGCACAGTAATTTGCCAAGCTGGTTTCATCATTTTTATATATGAAATGATTATTCAATAAATCTAAATATTTATCTGCTAGCTCTTTTCCATACATATCTTTCAATCGATCAGTCAAAAGACGACGATTCAAGCGAATAAAGTTCGATTTGGGTAGCTCTCCGATCAAAGTAGCCAAGTTTTTGTTTTCTACATTGGCGTTGGCATCAAACTTACTGCCCGTAGCTGCATTCTTAGCGTCGCAATAAGCCATTAGGAAAGACAGTTTATCGCGTACTTCCCGATCTTCCAAATGTTTTTGGCGATATAACATATAAGCCTTAGCTACTGTGTAATAACGCTCCGCCATCAATGCCATTTCGACTTGATTTTGCAAATCTTCCACTGATATTCCGTCATGAATACTTACACGACTTAGAATAGTTGCCAACACTTCTTGGGAGGCAAAGCTTCCTACCGATAAAAAGGCTTTGGATATTGCCGTTTTTAGATTGTCAATAGAAAAAGGGACCTTTTTTCCATCTCGTTTAACAATAGAGAGTTCCATAATTTTCTGGTATATTTTTAATTTTGTATTGTCTAAATGATATGTAAACCTATTATTCGGATTCGCCAACAAAGGTATATTATATTTTCATATAAATATAATTTTCGGAAAACTTTTATCTGTGACTTTTTGTCTTGAAATCTGACATAAATAATCCATACAACTATAAATCAATACATTAAATAAATATTTA
>DAIPZW010000065.1:0-7953 GCA_036781965.1 Bacteroidales bacterium | reverse complement strand
TTAACTCAACGCTTTAATTTGTTATTATAGATATATGATTGCGGATTTGAGGTTTTTCTTCTTCTTTCCAACCTTGGGCTGTAAGCGCAATTTGAGTTTTATCGCGAGTGATGAGGTTCATTCCGGATGCTTTATCTGTCATACTACCAATTAGTTTGATACCTTCAATAGATTCTGCTCTCTCGTGTTCACTAAGCGGAAGGGTAAACAATAATTCATAATCGCCGCCGCCGTTTAATGCTACTGTAGTTACGTTCATATTGAATTGTTCTGCCATGAAAGCGGTTTGAAAATCAATCGGGATTCGTTCTTCATAAATATCACAGCCTGTTCCGCTTTGAGAGCAAAGATGTATTAATTCAGAAGAAAGACCATCCGAAATATCAATCATAGAGGTCGGATGAAGTTTGTTTTCCGCGAGCAAGCGAATTATGTCTTTACGGGCTTCAGGCTTCAATGTTCTCTCTAATAAGTATTCTTTACCGGCAAAGTCCGGGGAAAAATCTTCTTCTCCATTAAAGGCTGTTTTTTCTCGCTCCAAAAGCTGTAATCCCATATAAGCGGCACCTAAATCTCCCGAAACATAGATTAAATCGGTCACTTTTGCCATATTACGATATACAATTTTATCTTTAGGGGCTTCTCCTATACAGCTTACTCCAATACATAATCCGGTCAAAGACGAAGTAGTATCTCCACCAATAATATCTACTCCATAAATTTCGCAAGCCAATTCTATTCCGGAATAAAATTCTTCCAAGTCTTCAACTGAAAAGCGTTTGGAAATACCCAAAGAAACAGTAATTTGTTTAGGCTGCCCGTTCATAGCATAGATATTTGAGAATCCTACAATAGCCGCTTTATAACCTAAATGCTTCAAAGGGGTATAAATAAGGTCAAAATGTATACCTTCCAACAAGAGTTCGGAGGTAATTAATACCTCCGAGTTTTTATATTCCAACACAGCAGCATCGTCGCCAACTCCTTTTACGGAATTTGGATTCTTTAACTTGATGTGTTTCGTTAATCTTTTTATTAAACCAAATTCTCCAAGTGAATTTATTTCAGTTCTCATAATCTTTTAATAACTTCTTCCATGATAAAAGCCATTTTCGGTTGAGCTATTTTAGCTGCTTTTTGTACTTCCTCATGACTTACTTCTACAATTTTTCCGTATACACCTAAGTCGGTAATAATAGAGAATGCTAATACTTTCATTTCTCCGTGATGGGCAACAATTACTTCGGGAACAGTGGACATCCCGACTGCATCTCCGCCGATAATACCGAAATAGCGATATTCTGCTGGTGTTTCAAAAGTAGGACCGGATGTTCCTACATATACTCCATACTGAAGTTTTATATTGTTTTCATTGGCAATCTTTTTAGCCAATTCGCGCAACTTTTTATTATAAGCTTCGCTCATATCGGGGAAGCGAGTGCCTAATTCATTGAAATTCTTTCCTCTCAAAGGATGTTCGGGGAATAAATTAATGTGATCTTCGATAAGCATAATATCTCCCACTTCAAAAGAGTTGTTCATTCCTCCTGCTGCGTTAGATACGAAAAGATATTCAAAACCCAACAATTGCATGACCCGAACGGGATAGGTTACTTGTTTCATATCATATCCTTCGTAGAAATGGAAACGTCCTTGCATAGCTAAGATATTTTTACCTCCGAGCTTGCCAATGATTAACTTACCGCTATGTCCTTCTACAGTCGAAACAGGGAAGTGCGGAATGGTATTGTAAGGGAGCTCTTTTTTGTCTTGAATACTATTTGCCAAATCACCTAGTCCGGTGCCTAAAATAACTCCAATCTTAGTTTCTGCGGGTATTTGGGGTTTCAGCCAAGATACGGTTTCGTTTAACATTTCTAACATGGTCTTCTATTTTTTTGATAAATAAATCTTCTTGATCTAAATTAAAAAATACTTCTATTGGCAGATAGTAAAAATAAGGCTTATATTCTTCCGGAATAAAAGCAGACTGAACTAATCGGACGGCATCTTTCTCGGTTGTGATAATAAGTTTATTTTCGCCTGTCAATGAATTGAATTGTTTAATAATCTCATTAATATCTCCTTTTTTAAAGGAGTAATGATCTGGGAAAACAATAGAATTCAGATTATGGTTTATTCTTTTCAAATAATTTAACATCGGTTTTGGGTTTGCGATACCGGTAACCGACAGTAAAGAATACTTTTCTTTCTTTAATCGTTCGGGATCTTCTCTCTTGATACTCGTTGATTCCGGAAACAAAGGTACTAAACTTTTATATTTAAAAGAAGTGAAGAATAAACTTTGAAAAGGAAATAAATTTGCATGATTGGTCATAATCCGATAGTCAATCGGTTTTAATGATTCCGGACATTTAGAGATAATAATCATACTTGCTCTATGTGCATTTTTAGCCGGTTCGCGAAGTCTTCCTGCCGGTAATAATTTATCTTCATAATAAAGCCGTTGATAATCACTCAATAGAATAGAGTAGGAGGGAGTTACGTAACGATGTTGGAAAGCATCGTCCAATATAATAATTTCCGGGCGTATATTCTCCTCTAAACTTAATAATTTTTCTATACCATGCTGTCTCTTTTCATCAACAGCAACCAAAGTATTCGAAAACTTTCTATACATTTGATAAGGTTCGTCGCCGATTGTTTCGACCGTAGCTCCGTCATCGGCTAATACAAATCCGGAAGTTTTCCTTTTATATCCGCGACTCAATACCGCTATTTTGTATCTTTTACTTAATAAATGTATGAGATATTCCGTGTGAGGAGTCTTTCCTGTGCCTCCAATTGTAAGATTGCCAATAGAGATAACAGGAATAGGATACTCTTTGGTTTTAAGTATTTTCCAATCGAAAAATTTATTCCTAAACCAAACACCTAACCCATAAATCCAAGACAACGGGGCAAGATAATTACGTTGTTCCTCACTCATAGATAGATGCAAATGTAAATGAATTATTTATAAAAAACAAATGTGCTCATGCTTTTACATGTTTTATGCTATTATTAAAGAAAGTTTGGTTTCTTCCTGTTGAAAATTTATTTTCAACCTTTGAAACACTTCGTTTCAAGTAAAGAAACAGTCTGTTTCAAGCTTTGAAACATTTAGTTTCGTCTAATGAAACTAAAATGATATACTTAAAAAATAAAAATCCCCCTCCTGGAAAATAGGAGAGGGATTATAGGGTAAGGAAAATATAGATTTTATTCTTCTACATCAAATCCGATCATGATTACTTCAATCAAGTTTCCTGAATCAATTACTTGCTTCGCTAGTTTTTGAATATCAGCAGGTTTGATATCGTCCAAGATGTTAGAGTAGTTAGTATGCCAATCCAATCCTGTACGGTTATAATAGTTGATTCTATTTCTCCAATAACTGTTTTGTTGTTGTTCATCGGCATGCTGTTTAATCATAAATTCTTTTACTTTCGCGAAATCTTCTTCTCTCGGACCGTTTTCTGCGATGTCTTTGAATTCACGTTGAACGATTTCATTCAAATATAAATGTTTACCCGGTTCTGTTTCAAATGATATTTGGAAAATAATACGTCCTTTAGGGTATTCATTTAGATTTGCTCCAACGCCAACTCCATAAGTTCCTCCTTCGTCTTCACGTATCTTTTCTTGATAAACGATGGTTAGTATCTGGCGCAACATATCAACAGTCAAGTTATTTTTTTGATCGAAATCAGTCACTGTCCAATAAGCATCAAATACGGTTGCTTTAGGAATATCCATTTTTTGATTGAAATGATCTTGTCTGAAACCGGCATTATATTTATTATTGATAGCTTCGAAAGATTCTTTTCTATCTATTGAAGGAAGACTTCCTAAATATAACGCAATTAAATCTTTAGTTGCTTCGGGATCGATATTTCCAACAAAAGTGAAAGTAAAGTCACTTGCATCGGCATAGCGTTCTTTTCTCCAAGTCATAATCAAATTATAATTTGCTTGGTCTAAGTCCGCCGCTTTTAATTGTTTGAAGCGAGTAGGATTTTCATAAATATTCATAGGAACTCTTTCATAAAATGCCATATCAGGATTTGCTTCCATCGCTTCTAATTGAGAACGAAGACGTCCGATTAAAGATTCGTAAGCTTCTTGGTCCATACGAGGAGATGTGAAGTTCAAATAAATCAATTGAAGCATGGTTTCGAAATCTCTTACAGTAGAGTTTCCACTAAAACCTTCTTCCATTAAACTGATAGTCGGATAAACACTTGCTTGACGTCCGGCTAATACTTTAGAAAGATCAGTCGAACTGAAATTACCTACTCCTCCAACAGCAGCTACATAATTATATAATTGAATATTTACAGGTTCTGTTTCCGGAAAAAGAGATTCTCCACCCGGACTAGTTGCAGTCATCAATATTTCATCATCTTTCAAAGTAGTAGGCTTAATAACTACTTTTACTCCATTGGATAAAGTATAAACAGTGGCATCAAAAGCTTTATCATGAGATTCTTTTACAATCTTTCCTCCTTTAAGTGTTTCAGAGATTAAAGGTTCATCGCTTAATGCTTCTTGGATAGCTTCGATTTCTTCTAATTGCACTTCTTTATACCAAGCCAGAAGTTGTTCTTTAGTAGGAACAGTTTCGTTTTCAGGTCCGGAATACATGATTACTATGTTTTCCTCTCCCATCAAACTCATTACATATTCATTGATTACTTCAACCGGGAACATAGGTGCAACAGAACTAATGATATTGTATTCCATTTCAATACCCGGAATATAATCTCCTTTTATGAAGTTACTTATATATTCATTTGCATATCTATTATGCAATGTTTTTTCTCTTTCATTGAATGTTTTTTCGTAGTGAGTCAAGATATTTGCTTTTGCTCTTTCATATTCAGCAGCAGTAAAACCATATCTATCTACTCGTTCCATTTCACGAACCAAAGCTTTCCATCCTTCTTCTACATTTCCGTCTTTAATGTAAGCATGACCTTGCCAAGCATCTACTGTTGCTGCAACAATAAATGTCCCATCATAAGCATAAGCATTTAGGAAAGGAGGATTGGCTTGTTGAATAATATCACGAAAGCGTTCAGACATAATGCTACTTGCTACTTGATTCATATAATCAGAGATAAGAGCCATGGTTGTTCCTCTCAATTCATGAGGCATTGCTTCATGTTTGAAAGCAATAGAAACATCAGGAATAGTAGCTTCTTTATCTGTTGCAATAGCAATTAAAGGCTCTACATTATCTTCAACAGAAATATAAACACGTTCTGCAGGATTTGCAGGCATAGCAAGATCGGAAAAGATTTGTTGGATTTTCACTTCCATAGCTTCAATGTCAATATCTCCAACTACGATTACTGCTTGAAGATCCGGACGATACCATTTGTGATAATAGTCACGAAGAACTTGAGGTTCGAAGTTCATGATAATATCTTCAGTTCCGATCACATTACGTTGTCCATATCTGTTATTTGGAAATATTTGAGGAAGCGTTTTTTCTAATAATCGACGATTAGCTCCCATTCCCGAACGCATTTCTTCGCGGATAACGCCTCTTTCTTTATTGATCTCGTCTTCTTCCAACAATAAAGCGCCAGCCCAATCATGAATAATTAATAAACAACTATCCATCACTGCTTCGCGAGTGGTAGGAACATTAGAAATACGATAAACGGTTTGATCAAATGAAGTATATGCATTTAGATCTACTCCGAATTTAACTCCAATACTTTCGCAATATTGAATAACTCCATTGCCCGGAAAGTTTTTTGTTCCATTGAAACACATGTGTTCCAAGAAGTGAGCCAAGCCATTTTGAGAATCTTCTTCTTGCATAGCTCCTACTTTTTGAGCTATATGAAACTCTACGCGGTCTTTAGGCATCTCGTTGTGACGGATATAATAAGTCAATCCGTTTTCTAATCTACCGTAACGAACTTTCTCGTCAATAGGTAGCGTTTCGTTCTGAGCAGACATCATTCCTAAGGAAGCAATGATAAGTGCTGCAAATAAAAACAACTTTTTCATGATTTGATAATAATTATTTAGTTCATAAAGATATTAATTCATTATTGAATGGTTTCCGTAATAATAGCTTGACGGAAATCAAAATTTTGCCAAATATTTAGCATTTGACGTTGCTTCACAGTTTCTTCTCCTAAAATTATTTCTGCAAAACGAGTTGAAAAACCTTGAGAAGTTTCTTCCATCAATGCCGTAAAGAAATCTTTTTGTTCCGGATATTCCACTCTGTGATAATCCGTAATGTTTGCTTCTTTTGCTGCAATTTCTATAGCTCGGTCAATTCCTCCAAGTTCATCTACTAATCCTAGAGAAAGTGCTTGGTTTCCTGTCCAAACACGACCTTGTCCGACTGCATCTATTTCTTCAATAGTCATATCTCTTCCTTCTGCGCAACGAGTTAAGAATAATTGATAACCTCGTTCTACATAAGTTTGAAACATATTCAGTTCAGATTCATTTAAAGGACGAGCAGGAAGTAGTCCTATGCCAAGGAAAGGAATAGTTAGAGTTTCGCTTCCTAATAAAGTATGAGCATTTGTTCCAACTCCATCATAATGAGCTCCGAACTTATCAGCTAATTGTTCTCCGCTAGGGTACATTCCAAATATACCGATAGAGCCTGTTAGTGTATTATGCTCAGCTACAATCTTACGAGCCGAACAAGAAATATAATAACCTCCCGAAGCGGCATAATCTCCCATAGATACAATCACAGGTTTAACACTATTCAATTCTTTCACGGCATGCCAAATTTGTTCAGAGGCATAAGCGCTACCTCCTCCCGAATTTACACGAAAGACTACGGCTTTTACATCATCATCATTTAATAAATCTCTAAGTTCTTTGACATAAGTTTTAGCTGTAATGGAATTGTTTGAATATAAAGACTCTGCTTCATCGCCTACGATACTTCCTTCGGCATATAAAATAGCAATTTTATTTCCTGTCTTCTTTGTCAGGTTAGGCATTTGCTTAATATTCGAAGTGGTGGCAAGAGTAAGGTCTTCTTTAACCTCGATGCCTAACATGCCTTTTAATTCATTTTCTACTTCCGACTTATATTTTAATCCGTCAACAAGTTTATATTCTACAATCTTATTAGGATCGGACAACATTAAGTATTCATCCGCATAAGCATTTAATTGTTCTACCGAAATGCCACGACTTTCAGAAATCCCCGCCAACAAATTTCCCCAAATGTCATTTAAGAAGGCAGTCACTTGCTCACGATTGGCATCACTCATTCTTGTTTCTGTGTAAGGTTCTACGGCAGATTTATAAGTTCCTACTTTGAAAACTTGAATATCAACTCCCCATTTTTTGAAAATATCACGATTGAACTGTATCATTGAACCTAAACCGTTGAATTCTAACATTCCTTGAGGGTTCATATATACTTTATCCGCCACACTAGTTATATAATAAGCGCGTTGAGAGATTATATCTCCGTAGGAAATAATAAATTTTCCACTTTCCTTAAAGTCAATCAAGGCTTTGCGTATGGGTTCTAAAGTTGCATAGCCCGTGCTTAAGTATCCGCTGGAAATGTATATTCCTTTGATCTTTTCATTGTTTTTTGCTTCCTGTATAGCCTTCAAAATATCGCTAAGATTGTTTTTATTAGTCAATCCTCCATTCATAATATAATCGAAAGGACTGTCAAAAGTACGATCTGTGATCGTTCCTTCTAATTGAAGATGCAGGATTGTATTGTCTTTGACGTGATAAGCCGGAGTGTCTCCGAAAGAAGCAGCAATTCCGAAAATAATCATCATTGAAAATAGGAAACAAAGCATGCCTCCAATAATAACGCCCAGTACAGAAGCGCCTAACATTTTAAGAAACTCTTTCATGATAATTCAGTTTAGATTTTACATAAATATATTTGAAGCAACAAATTTATAAAAAAAAAGGATTGAACACGTGAAA
>DAIPZW010000064.1:4228-7959 GCA_036781965.1 Bacteroidales bacterium | reverse complement strand
TGTCGCTATTAAGTTCAAACATTATGCTGCTTAATTTTGCTTAGTTACTTATGTTTAAGGTTTATAGTTTAATGTTTAATGTTTCAATTTTGAATTTGAAATATTAGATTTTAAATCCTCTCAACTCTCTTCTTAATTCTTTGGCGCGATTATTTGTGTGTGTGTCCAATAAAGTCCAAAAAGCAGGGCTGTGATTCATGTGGATAGTATGGCAAAGTTCGTGTAGGATAACATAATCAATCAAATGTTCGGGAAGAATCATCAGGAAGTGGGAAAGATTGATGTTTTTCTTCGATGAACAGGAGCCCCAACGGGTTCGGCTTCGTTGAATTTTCAGAGAAGTATAAGTAAATCCGTGTTCTTTTGCTAATTGTTGCAGTTTTAGCGGGAGGTAAGCTCTCGCTTTTTTATTTAATTCCGCTTCGTCATATTCCTTTTTCGGTACTTCTTTCTCTTTTTGTCGTTCTTTTGCTGCAAGAATCCGCTTTCTATTTTCATTAAAAAAGGAAAGGGCGGTTTTATAACTGCCGAAAATGGGCATAGTCACGGAAATACAATCGGGTTTTATGCGAATAATATATCGTTTGGCTCGTGAATTTCTGTGGAAGATGATTGTCCCGAGCTCTTTATCCTCAAGCTGTTTTTCTTGAATCATGGAGAAAATAATTTCTTAATCAAGTCGGGACGATTCAAGTTATTTAAGGAACGAGTAATCGCTTGTTTATATTGAGGATTATACCAAAAGAAGAAGTTTCGCTGACTCAATTTTTGTTCTTTCGTTTTGGCGGTATAAACTTTCTTTCCTGTATAAGGATGAATGCCGGTATAATAAATTTCTGTTGCTAAGGTCATGGGAGTAGGCGTGAAATCTTGCACCTGTTCCAAATGAAAATCCAAATTCTTAGAGATTACTGCCAATTCTGCCATGTCCAATTCCGAACAAGCCGGATGTGAACTGATAAAATAAGGAATCAATTGTTGCTTCAAATTGTTCTCTTTATTTATTTTATCGAATTGACGTTTAAAAAGATAGAAATCAGAGAAAGAAGGTTTGCGCATACATTCCAATACTTTATCTGAAGTGTGCTCAGGAGCTACTTTTAATCGTCCGGAAACATGTTTTGTAATCAATTCGCGGGTATAATCCCGAGTGGATTTATTTATTTCTCCATCTTCAAACTGATGAACCAATAAATCATAACGAACGCCGCTGCCGACAAATGATTTTTTTATGCCCGGAAGCTTATCAACTGCTTGGTAGATCTCTAATAAAGGGCGATGGTTGGCATTCAAATTCTTACAAATCGCAGGAAAGATGCAAGAAGGTTTCTTGCATTGTCCGCAAATCTTTAAGTCTTTTCCCTGCATGCGGTACATATTTGCCGAAGGTCCGCCTAAATCGCTAATATATCCCTTGAAATCGGACATTTTAGTAATCGCCTTGACCTCTTTCAATATGGATTCTTTAGAACGGGAAGTGATAAATTTTCCTTGATGAGCAGAAATCGTACAAAAAGCACAACCCCCGAAACAACCTCGATGAATATTTACCGAATGGCGTATCATTTCATAAGCCGGTATCCTTTTGTTTTTGTATTTCGGATGAGGAACACGCGTATAAGGCAAATCAAAAGAAGCATCTAACTCTTCTGTTGTCATAGGTGGATAAGGAGGATTGACAATTACATATTCTTTTCCCGTTTGTTGAACCATTCTTGTCGCCTGCATCTTATTGGATTGTTCTTCAATATGTCGGAAATTTTCCGATTGTTTCCTCTTGTCAGCCAAACATGCTTCGTAAGAATGTAATAAAATGTCTCCTTCTTGTTTTTGACAACTATCTTTTAGATAAACCGTTTGAGGTATCTCGGAAAGATCTTCCTTTTGTTCAATCTTTCGGGCAATCTCCAAAATAGCTTTCTCTCCGTTTCCATAAATTAAGACATCCGCTTGGGACGGAATAATGATGCTGGGCAATAATTTGTCTTGCCAATAATCATAATGAGACAATCGCCTCATCGAAGCTTCTATTGCTCCGACAACAACAGGGATTTCCGGATAAAGTTCTTTCAGTATATTGGAATAAACGATAGTCGGATAATCCGGACGCATATCATTTCTTGCATCGGGCGTATAAGCATCGTCGGAACGGAGACGTTTATTGGCAGTGTATTTATTTACCATCGAATCCATAGCCCCTGCAGATACTCCAAAGAACAAACGAGGTTTCCCTAACTTCTTAAAGTCACGCAAATCATCGCGCCAATTAGGTTGAGGGACTAAAGCTACTTTATAACCGGCAGCCTCCAATGTCCGACCAATAACCACCGCTCCGAAAGAAGGATGATCGACATAAGCATCGCCGGAAAATAAGATAATGTCTAACTCATTCCAGCCTCTAAGTTCTACTTCTTTCTTGGTAGTAGGGAGAAAAGCACTTGGTTTATGATTGGTCATTTAGTGGAGTTTATTAATTTAATATGTAAACGATTTGCCGTTTTCTTTTACATGTTCAAGTTGATATGTAAACATTTTCGCTATTTTCTATATATATCAAGATTGTCATGTATAGAAAATAATGTTTTCCTATGCATAATTATCACTTACAGATTTTATTTGTTCTATCTCACCTGCTTTCTTTCCTAATGTAGAATTAACAAATAGATTGCACAAATGCATATTAATATAATAATTATCTCTTCCCACAGTAACTTTAGAAAGAATGCCTTTTTCTGTAAGTTTATTCAAATACTTAGTGGCAGTAGGTCTAGATATATCCATGCTTTCTCTTAGAAAATCAATTTTAGTATAAGGATGAGAAAATAAATTATTTAACAATTCATGTCTATAGGCTCTTCCCAATATCGGTCTGATTTTATGTTTAAAATCAAGCATTAGTTCAGAAATTCCTTTTACTTGTAAAATTGTTTGTTCTGCAGTTTCTTCTATTCCTTTCAGAATAAAAAGAATCCATTTCTCCCAAGTATTTTCATCTCGAACTGCTTGTATTTGTTTGTAATATTCTGCCTTGTTGGATATAATATATCTACTCAAATATAAAATAGGCAAATCAAGTAAGCCTTTGCTTACCAAGTAAAGGATATTGATAATACGACCTGTTCTACCATTTCCATCATAGAAAGGATGAATGCTTTCGAACTGATGATGAATAATTGCCATTTTAATCAAAGGATCTAGATTAGAAATGTCATCATTGTTTATAAACTCTTGAAGATTATCCATGTACATTTCTATACTATGTTTTTCTTGTGGAGGAGTATAAACGACTTCACCGGATTGATTTTTTAATGTAGTTCCCGGCACACTTCTAAATCCGGCAGTATTCTTTTCAAGTTTTTGTTGTATTTCTTTGATGTTATTGGTTGATAATATTTTAGTTTTTCGGATAAGTTGGAATCCGTATTTAAGAGCATCCGCATAATTTAATACTTCTTTCGTTGAAGCTGAGATAGCAAAATCCCTAATTGCTACATCCGCTCGATATAAATCATCATGCGTTGTTACAATATTTTCAACAGCAGAGCTATCTTTTGCTTCTTGTAGTACCAAGGTATTGATTAAAATATTCTCATTAGGGATAGTTAGTGCTATTCCTTTTAATTCTGCCAACTTTCTATTAGCAGCATTTAATTGACGTAATACAACTTTTGTTTCAACGTCAATATTTAATGGTAAACTAGGGATGTGATAATTCATTTCTTCATTTCCTC
>DAIPZW010000064.1:0-4128 GCA_036781965.1 Bacteroidales bacterium | reverse complement strand
TTCCTCCTATGATCTTTCTTTTTGAAAGCAAAGGAAGCACCAATTATAATTGCCAAACTAACTGTTAGCGTGATATAATATTGGGTATAACTCAAAGAGGGGTTCTTTTCAGGATGAGTCCACCAAGCAATTACTACTAAATAGATAAGCAGTAGAGCCGGTATGATGATGTATCGATATTTTTTCATATTGACTTCAAAAATAAGGAAGTTTTTTGAAAGCGCCAAGATGTCCCGATAAATTTTTAACTTTGTAGTCCAATTAAAGATTATTTATGAAGATCGCAGCCTTAGTATCAGGAGGAGTAGATAGTTCTGTTGTTGTTCATCAGTTGAAAGAAGCAGGATATGACCCGACTATTTTTTATATTCGTATCGGAATGGAAGACAAAGATGGTTATATTGATTGTCCTTCTGAAGAAGATATTGAAATCACGACTTACATTGCCCGTAAGTATGGATGTAAGATGGAAGTTGTTTCGCTGCATGAAGAATATTGGGAGAATGTGGTGAGTTATACGATAGAAGCGGTTCGACGTGGCTTGACTCCTAATCCGGATATGATGTGTAATAAATTAATCAAGTTTGGAACTTTTGAACAAAAATGGGGGCATGAGTTTGATAAGATAGCTACTGGACATTATGCGACAACTACTGTAGTAGATGATAAAACCTATCTTTCGACTGCTGCCGATCATGTGAAAGATCAAACTTATTTCCTTGGGCAAGTAGATTATTTGCAAATATCCAAATTGATGTTTCCCATTGGACATTTATTAAAAAGTGAAGTACGAGCGATTGCTGCCGAACAAAGTTTGCCTAGTGCTCAACGAAAAGACAGTCAAGGAATTTGTTTCTTAGGGAAAATAAATTACAACGACTTTATTCGCCGTTATTTAGGAGAGCGTCCGGGCAAAATAATAGAATTAGAAACAGGGAAAGTAATCGGAAAGCACAAAGGTTTTTGGTTTCATACTATTGGACAACGTAAAGGATTGGGATTAAGCGGAGGTCCTTGGTTTGTGATAAAGAAGGACATTAAACGAAACATTGTTTATGTATCTCAAGGCTATGACCCTGAAACTCAATATGGAAAAACTATCAATTTGCAAGGATTTGATTTTATTACGGAAGACCCTTGGGGAAATTTCTCTGATGAAAAAGAGGTTGCTTTCAAAATAAGACATACACCTGAGTTTACTTTCGGTAAACTAAAACGGATTGGCGACATTTATCGCATTGAATCAGAAGATAAAATACAAGGAATTGCTGCCGGACAGTTTGGAGTTGTCTATGATAAAGATTGTAAATTGTGTTTGGGTAGCGGAATGATTATTGACGAAGAGCAATTACCTCTTTAAAAGCATATTTTCTTTTTTCTCCTTCCTTAGTAATAAGGTATAAAAAACCGGAATTATCCACTTTTTCTATTTTAGCAGAAAAAATACCTTGTTTATCTTGATAAAAATGATAAGCTTCTCGACGATATAAGGCTTGAAAGTAATTAGTTTCAATTTGTTCTCCTTTTCCTTTCTTTAGTTCTTCATAGCGAAATAGGATAGAAGACAATATATTCCTTAATAGCTCGTCTAAGAAGTAATTTTTACCTGTTAATTGCTTTAAGGATATAGGATTTGGAGCATCACTTAGAAAAAATTCTTGATTTACATTGATTCCTATTCCGACTATTGACTGACTTATCTTGCTTTCTGTAATGTTATTCTCAAAAAGAACACCTCCCAACTTCTTTTCTTGATAATAAATATCATTCGGCCATTTGAGGGTTAGTTCTTTTATATGTATAGAAAGAGCATCATAAACACCAAGAGCAACTGCTTTAGATAATAGAAAGTAACTTTGTATAGGCAGAAAAGAAGGATAAAATACTATGCTAAAGCAAAGATTCTTTCCTACTTCGGATTCCCAAGAGTTGTTTGTTTGTCCTCGACCTGAGGTCTGATTATCCGTAACCAAACAAGTTCCCTCCGGTAATGTTTCCTTAGTCGTCATCTCTTTTAGCAGAGAGTTAGTAGAAGGAGTTATCGGAATCCAGATAATGTTCATTTATTGATTTGTTTTAATATGCTATTAACACTACTGTTTATGGCAGGTGAATAATAATGAAGGTCAATTTCTTGCAAGCGCAATTTGTATTCTTGTAATAAATCAGAATCTACTTGTGATAATTTATATCCGAGTTTTATAGCTGCGGATTGTATTCCGCTTTTCTCATTTGGGTCAAACATTATCCCTAAAACGAAATCTAATAAAGGAACAGAAAAGGGATTAGGAATAGGTAAGTTCAACTGAATAGAAAGAAGTAGACGTTTTTTTCCTTCGTGTTCTGTGTTCAATAGAAAGTTGATCAATTCTTGTTGTTTCGGAATAAAAGCTTCAGGATATTTTTCACTAACTTTTAGGCAAACCCAAACGGCTCGCCAAGATATTTGTATATTTTCTTCAAATATTAAGTTGTAAACTGTTTTCAATTGTGTTGAATCTTCCTCGATCAAATGAACAATCCGTTGAATTTTGGATCTGGAAACAGTCGTAGAAAGAAGTTCTCTGATATTCATATTAAGTATTTTTCGTGGTTAAATATTCTTCTCTAATTCGTTTGGGGAGTTTTTTCAATACTTCATCAATGGAATGCTGAATCCACGATTTAACTTCTTCATCGTCCATATCGCGATTCAAATAAATAGTATTCCAATATTTCTTATTAAAATGAAAAGCTCTCTCTACACAATTATATCTTTCTCTTAACTCTAAAGCTTTTTCAGAATCGCATTTTACAGTGATTTGCAACTCCTCTTCGTCTAAAGGAATCAAAGCAAACATCTTTCCCATAATCTTCAAGACTAGAGAAACATCATCAAAAGGGAAACATTCTTCTACCTGATGTAAGGAATTGCAATAAGCATGCAGATCCTCTATATTCATATTGCATTAATTGATTAAAGGAAATCGTCTCCGTATTTCATCTTTATATCTAAAACAAATTGCTTAATGCGTTGTTCTTCGGATTCCTTACAAATTAATAAGACGTTATCACTTCCAGCCACAATATAACCTTCCAATCCTTGAATAACGGCTAATTGTCCTTCGGGAAGAGTAACCAAATTATCGGAACTGTCTATAAAGAGGGATTTACATTTAAGAGTAACATTCTTGTTTTCATCTTTTTCAGTCAATCTGTAGGTTTCGGCTAAGTTATGAAGAGAACCCCAAGTCCCTAAATCTGACCACCCGAAATCGGCAACCAACATATATACATTATCAGCTTTTTCCATAATGGCATAGTCAATGGAAATATTTTGACAAATAGGATAATTAGTTTCGATAAATTCAGCTTCTTCGTGAGTATTATATTTTCCCACTCCTTCTTCGAAACAAGTAACAATATCCGGTAAGTATTTACGGAAAGCTTCTATAATGGCGTTGACATTCCAAATGAACATTCCCGAATTCCAAAAAAAATCTCCACTTTCAAAAAAGATTTTTGCCAGTTCATAATTGGGCTTCTCTGTGAAGGCTTTTACTTCTTGTATGTTGTCCTTGGTTCCACCTTCTTTTGTTTGGATATAACCATAGCCTGTTTCGGGACGACTCGGCTTTACTCCTAATGTAAGCAAAGAAGGAAACTTACGAACAAAGTTAAGTCCTGTTTGTATATTCTTAAGGAAATGATGATCTTGAAGAATTAAGTGATCCGAAGGAGTAACTACTATATTCGCGTTCGGATTTATTGATTGAATATGATAAGAAGCATAAGCAATGCAAGGAGCAGTATTGCGTCTTGTCGGTTCCAAAAGAATTTGATTTTCTTTCAATTCCGGCAATTGTTCGCGTATCAAATCAGCATACATTTTATTTGCAACTACATAGATGTTTTCTGTCGGAACTATTTGATTAAAGCGATCAAACGTTTGTTGTAGAAGAGTTCTTCCTGTTCCGAAAAAGTCCAAAAATTGTTTTGGTTTTGATTCTCGGCTGAAAGGCCAAAAACGACTTCCGATTCCTCCTCCCATTATTACGCAATAATTATCTTTCATGATCTTTTATTTTGTTTTTTTATTATTAATCTGATTCCTGCGAACAAAGATAAAGATTATTTTTTGTCATCTGT
>DAIPZW010000063.1:0-7968 GCA_036781965.1 Bacteroidales bacterium | reverse complement strand
ACATTTTTTAAAATGTTATTTATTTTTGAAAAAGTAAATAATATAATCCTCCATTCGTTATTTTTAATTTTCAATTAAAAGGATTACCTTTGCACAATTAATTTAAACCGGTGAAGAAATTACGGAATAGTACGTTGTTGAAAGTTTTTCTTTTATTGCTCTACATAAGTTTCTATGTGGGCAATACGGCTTTCGTCCATACTCACTATTATTCTTCCTACTCGGTTACTCACTCTCACCCTTATTCAAAAGCTCCTGATGGTAATCCTGATCATACCCACGACAAGGTTGCATTAGATACCATTGCGCAGTTTAATAATTTTGCGGTTGATCTTTTCTTATTCCTCTCTATAGGAATAATAAGCATACTTCTTTTAACTCTTGTCCCTAAATGCAGTTCTTCTTTTACATTACGAACGGTTGAGGGAAATAATCTGCGGGCGCCGCCCACTTTTTATTAAAATCAGAGATTTTAATAAAATTGAGAGTGGAGAGTTAATAGTGGAGAATTAAATTTTCTTTCTTCGTGTTCTTGTCATTGCGGGCTTGGTCCGCAATCTGATTAGATCCCGTATCAAGTACGGGATGACAAAAAATAACTCCGAGTAGTAAAAAACAATCTGTTTTATAAGCAATAACTACACTCTCAATTGCCTAAAGGCGAACGTTGTTTCTCAACTATCAACTCATTAATTAAATAAATATTATGTACAAATATATATTGGCTTTTGTGTGTCTATCTTTTATGTTGGCATGCAACAATGAAAAAGCCCCTCAAGAAACTGTGGAAGTAAGTATGAAAGGTGATACCATAGTTGTAAAAGAAAATTCACCTATCTATAATAATTTAGTAGCTCAACCAATAAGCTTACAAGACTTTACGGGCGAATTTAGAACCGTAGGGACAGTTAGTCCCGTATCCGGTAAATATGCAGAAATAGCTGCTCCTTTTGCCGGAAGGATAACCAAGTCATTTGTTAAGTTAGGGCAAAAAGTAGGCGCTAGAGCTTCGGTGTTTGAAATGAGTTCGCCGGAGTTTTTCGAAGCGACTAAAACTTTTTTCTCTGCACAGTCGGCAAATGAATTAGCACAAAAGAATTATGAACGTCAAAAGGATTTAGCTAGCCATGGAGTTGCTTCTCAACGGGATTTGGAAGAAGCAAAAAGCGAAGCTAGTATAGCTCGTCAAGAATATGAACAAGCGAAAGCGACGATGGATATTTTTAATATTGATGTTTCTTCTTTGCAAATGGGACAATCTTTAAGAATGACCACCCCCATAGCAGGAGAAGTTGTTAAAAGTGATATTACAATCGGCGGTTACGTAAAGGAAGATGCTGATCCTTTGGTTGTGGTTGCCGATTTATCAAAAATTTGGGTAAAAGCCTTAGTCAAAGAAAGATATTTCGGTGCAATTCAAGCCGGAGATAAAGTCGAAGTCTATTCGGATGCCCATCCAAATAAAGTGATTTGGGGAACTATTTATTATATCGGGGAGATGTTGGACGAAGAAACCCGCTCTCTTGAAGTGATAGTCGAATGTGATAATAAAGATCGGGAGTTGAAATTGGGAATGTTCTGTAAAGTTCATTTCTTTAATGCTCCGATTCAGTCGGTTGTTCTTCCTGCTACGGCAATTATGCAAGAACAAAATTATGATTATGTTTTAGTTGAACTGTCGAAAGGAAATTATATTCGCCGGAAAGTAGAAACCGAAACGGTAAACCTAGATGAAGTTCACGTCATTAGTGGTTTGGAAAAAGGCGAACGTGTGGTGGTTAAAGGTGGTATCTATTTGAATATGTAAGATTATGAAAAATTGGATGCAGACCTTAATTCATCGTCGGTGGTTAATGCTGACGATATTTATCCTTATTTTCGGTATAGGGATATACGCTTGGAAACAATTAGCGATTGATGCTTATCCGGACATAGCCGATGTGTCGGTCGGTGTGGCTACTCAGGTTCCCGGATTGGCTGTTGCGGAAATAGAACAACAGATTACAATTCCTTTGGAAAGGGAGTTGAATGGGATTCCGGGCTTGAAAGTCATGCGGAGTAAGAACTTCTTCGGAATTTCAAAGATTACCCTTGTCTTTGAGGACGGAATAGATGATTATTGGGCACGACAACGCGTCTTGGAAAGGCTTAATGAAGTAGATTTACCTTTTGACGCTAAACCCGGATTAGATCCTTTGACTTCTCCGACCGGTGAAGTTTACCGTTATGTGGTGAAAGGGAATAAAAGCCTCCGCGAACTTACCGAACTGAACCATTGGGTGATTATTCCTCGCCTAAGACAGATTCATGGAATAGCGGATGTTTCTAATTTCGGGGGACTTACCACTCAGTTTCAAATAGAAATTAATCCGAATATGCTCACTAAATATGATCTTTCATTAAGTGAAGTAACGGAATCCATAGAAAATAATAACTCGAATGCCGGCGGAAGTACACTTATTCGAGGAGATTTGAGTTATGTCGTGCGTGGAGTCGGATTGGTTCGAGACTTGGAAGATTTAGGTAATGTTGTTGTTAAAACAGTCGGCGGTGCTCCTGTTTATATCAAAGACTTGGGCGAATTGAAGTATGGGAACTTAGAACGTAAAGGAATTATGGGTTATGTCGATAAGGAAATTGACTGCGAAGATGGCGTTCAAGGCATGGTTCAACTATTACGTTACGAGAATCCTTCGCAAGTATTGCAAAAGATAAGTGAAGCGGTCGATGATTTGAATGAGAATATTTTGCCCGAAGGGGTTCAAATCCATGCTTTCTATGATAGAACCGAATTAGTTGATGCTACTTTGGATACTATTTCTCACACTTTGTCTTTTGGTATCCTTTTGGTTATCGGAGTCTTGATTATATTCTTGGGAAGTCCTAAGGGAGCTTTGTTAGCAACGATTACCATTCCTATTTCTCTCTTGATTGCCTTTATTCTAATGTGGCTTACGGATATTCCTGCCAACCTTCTTTCGTTGGGAGCGATTGACTTTGGGATTATAGTCGATGGAACCATCGTAATGATGGAAACTATTTTGAAGAAAAGGGAAGATAATCCGGATCAACCTTTGGAAGAACAAGGAATTGCTAAACGTGCTGCTGAAGTTGCCAAACCTATTTTCTTTGCCACCTTGATTATTATCATTGCTTATCTGCCTTTATTTGCTTTTCAAAGTGTAGAAAAGAAATTATTTACCCCGATGGCATTCACTTTGTGCTTTGCTTTGTTGGGAGCGTTGGCTTCTGCCTTGATTTTGATACCCGGATTAGCTTATGCAGTATATAGAAAACCTCAAAAAGTCTATCGTAACCGTTGGTTGGAGAAACTAATTGAAATTTATAAGAAGCAAACGGCAAAGTTAGTTGCGGCTCCTAAAAAGATTGTAGCTCCTATTGTTGCCATATTAATAGCGGTGGTCGGACTTTCCGTATCTGTTGGAAAAGACTTCCTTCCTGCTTTGGATGAAGGTAGTATTTGGATACAAGTTCAACTGCCTCCCGGAATGTCTTTAGAGAAATCTTCCGAAATGGCAACAACACTTCGAGATAGCTTAAAGAAATTTGACGAAGTTACTTATGTAATGACTCAAACAGGAAGGGACGATGAGGGTGTTTGTCCGTTTTCATTTTCTCACATTGAGGTTATGATTGGATTAAAACCCTATGATACCTGGAAGAGTGGGCGAACAAAACCGGATTTGGTCGAGGATATGGGTAAAGTTGTTGAGACTATGCCGGGCTATAGCGTAGGTTTTTCTCAACCTATTATAGATATGGTCATGGATCAAATAGCCGGAGCGCATAGTGACCTAGCTATTAAGATTTACGGAGAAGATATTGATGAAAGTCGTCGCATTGCCGAACAAATTACTCAAGTGGTTTCGGAAATAGACGGTGCGCGAGATGTAAGTATCATGGAAGAACCTTTCTTGCCTCAGCTTCAAATCAAGGCGGATCGGGATAAAATAGCTCAATACGGGCTTAACGTAGCCGATGTAGCCGAGCTAATTGAGGTGGCAATCGGAGGAAAGGCGGTTTCTCAAGTATTTATTGATAGCCGAGTCTATGATGTTATTTGTCGATATAACGAAGATTCTCGCGATACTCCTGAAAAGGTAGGAGCATTGATGTTAACTTCCGGTTTTGGTACGATGATTCCACTTTCTGCAGTAGCAGAAGTTAAGACTACGATAGGTCCAAGTATGATTTCAAGGGAAATGAATCAACGATTTGTTACTGTAAGAATGAATTTAATAGATCGGGATTTATCTTCCTTTGTTAAAGAAGCGGAAGTAAAGATTGAAGAAAAAGTTCAATATGATCATCATAAATTTAAGTTTGCTTGGGCAGGGCAATTGGAGAACCAAGACCGAGCCTTTAGCCGTTTAGCGGTGGTTATTCCTATTACCTTAGCGGTGATGTTCTTGCTTTTGTTCTTTACCTTCGGAAAGTTCCGTCAAGCAGGCTTGCTGATTGGAATGTTGCCTCTTGCCGTGTTCGGAGGAATGCTTGCTTTGGTAATTAGAGACATGACTTTCAATGTTTCTTCGGCTGTAGGTTTCATTGCGCTCTTTGGAGTATTCATTCAAAACGGAGTCATCTTGATTTCGCATATCAATAACTTGCGCAAAAGAGGTGTTGCTTTGAAAGACGCTGTTGTTTCCGGAGCTTCACATCGTTTACGTCCGGTTTTGATGACTGCGACTGTAGCAATATTAGGATTGCTTCCGGCTTCATTATCTACAGGTATCGGTTCTGACGTTCAACGCCCTTTGGCAACTGTTATTGTTTATGGTTTATTATGTGGTACAATTCTTACTCTTTATGTATTGCCAACCTTATATTATGTGTTGGAAAAAGGGAAAGAAGAGAATGAATCCGGTTTGTAAAATTCATAGAGTTAGAATATTAATTAATAAAGTCCCTCTCTTGTGGAGAGGGATTTAGGGAGAGGTAAAATGAAAAATATAAAACAAATAATAATACTATCGTTTTGTGTCATAACGTCTATGGCTTATGCACAAGAAGAAAAGGTATTGACATTCGGTGAATACCTGAATAACGTCAAAAACTCCAATATTGAATATTTAGTTGAGAAATATAATGTAGAGATTGCCGAAGCAAATATCAAAGCTGCTAAAGTATTTCCTGATCCCGAACTATCTTTAAGTTATACCAATAATCAAAATTGGAATTTGAAAATGGGTTATGGTTTTGATGCCGAACTTAGTTATGACTTTGAATTGGGAGGAAAAAGAAAAGCTCGGATAGAACTAGCACGAAGTGAGAAAGAATTGACAAGTGTTCTATTAGAAGATTATTTTCGCAACCTACAGGCTGATGCTACAATCGCTTATTTAACAGCGATAAAGCAAAGAGATTTGTATGAAATACAGAAAAATTCGTATATGCAGCTTTTAAACTTGGCAAAAGCAGATAGTTTGCGCTTTCAAAAAGGAATGATACCTGAAACAGATGCTCGTCAATCCAAATTGGAAGCAGCTACGATGTTGAATGAAGTATATGCCGGCGAAGGAGACTTGAATGAAGTCTTGGTCGAACTATTAATATTTCAAGGAAGCGGAAATTCGGACTTGCCTAATACGATTATTGGATCATTGAATCAGCCCAAGCGTAAGATTGACTTGTCTTCTCTAATTATTGAAGCACAAAACAGTCGAGCCGACCTGCAAGCGGCACTAAAATCCAATGAAGTGTCTCAAAAGAACCTGCGCTTAGCCAAAGCCGAACGAGCCATTGACTTAGGGA
This sequence comes from Bacteroidales bacterium, assembly GCA_036781965.1. Lineage (GTDB taxonomy): Bacteria > Bacteroidota > Bacteroidia > Bacteroidales > Azobacteroidaceae > Azobacteroides. The sequence goes on along the minus strand of DAIPZW010000063.1, from coordinate 2,193 downwards.
TCAGTATTGGCGGAAGTTATGCTTCGGAAGTTAAAAATATAGATGCTCCTGCTCCGGAGTTTAAGAGTATAAGTGCCGGAGTTACTATCCCTTTGAAGTTTTCTAATACGAATAAAGGAACAGTTAAAGCAGCACAATTATTAGTTGAACAAAGCGAAAAGCAATACGAAGCGATTGAATTGCAAATTGCTAACGAAGTGATGCAAGCCTATCATAAATATACCATCACTTGTCGTCAAGTGGAACAATTTGATACCGGACTCTTAGAAGATGCAGAAACCATTTTCCAAAAGAAAATATACAGTTATGAAAGAGGAGAGACTTCTATCCTGGAAGTAATCAATGCTCATCAAACTTATAACGAAGTTCAAGTCGGCTATCAAGAAACTCTCTACGAATGTGCCGTCGCTTTAATAGAATTAGAGCGCGCTTGCGGAATTTGGGATATTGAAATAGAATGAAATTCTTAACTGCTCAAAATTGCATCCGTTCTGCAGTAAAACTGCGACTGTTCTGCAGGAAAGCTGCAACTAAGCCGCAGTAAATCTGCAAAACGGTTGCATTGTTCCTGCAATACTGTTGCAGTAAAAAAAATAACACAAAAACGGCAAGCTTAATTAGCTTGCCGTTTTTGTGTTTAGCTATAAGTTGTAGAACCTCCAATTGAGCCTTGAACTTTTCAAAAACAATATTTGTTCAGAAAGGTAGTTTTAATTATAAAAAGATATACAATTATGGATCCATTAAAAACAAATGCCATTGCGGAAGTTGTAAAAATGATTGAAGACTATGTAAATGCACTTCAAAACAAAGATGTGGAAGCGCTAAAGTCAATTTTTCATCCTGCGGCAAACTTTTTCTTTTATAGAGAAGGCAAATTAAATGGGGTAGGGATTGATTTCCTGTTTAATATGGTTGCCAATCAACAAGGGGAGGTAAAACAAATCAAATATTGCATAACTTCTACAACTATGTCCGGCAAAATAGCATCAGCAGCGCTTGATATTCCGGATCTTATGGGTGTACATATAATTGATATGTTTACACTTACCAAAGACGGCGAAAAATGGTTGATTGCAAGTAAGGTGTCTTACAGACCTGATGAAGTATAATTGCTTACTTTAGAATCTCTTTTAGAAATTCGTCAAGATCTTTTTCAATCGTCTCCCAAATATCTCCTTCGAGTTTCAAAGTTTCATCATCAATAAAGATTAATTCTTCGGTAACTACGAAGTGGCTATCAACTAAACTGACAGTGAAGGGTTTGGAAATATAAGAACGATTGAACAATCCTTGGTTTTCCATTTCTTTAAGGATAGGAGCGAAAGCCGAAGCAATATCTTGGGGAAGATTTTCGACAGATTCTTCATGTAAAAGGTGTTCCATATCATCATAAAAAGAAAGAGTTGAACCTCCTTCTTCGCAATGAATGTAAAGATCACTTAAAATGTTTTCGGAAAAATCTCTTTCGTAGTTTTTGAAACTTTCGACGATTCCTTTTTCCAATAAAGCGGCTAATGGATTATCAGATGATTTCATAATTGCGACAAAGATAAGGAAAAAGAACGGGAAAGTTTTTTATTTTCGGATAATATTTTTAACTTTGCGCCCGCTAATACAAACATTAGTACAAAATTAATTTATAAATAAAAGATTATCTAAATGGCAACTAAAATCAGATTGCAAAGACATGGTCGCAAAGGGTACGCGTTTTACCACATCGTGATCGCAGATAGCAGAGCTCCACGTGATGGAAGGTTTATAGAAAGGATTGGATCGTATAATCCAAACACAAATCCGGCTACAATAGATCTGAAGTTTGACAGAGCTTTGTATTGGTTACAAACAGGCGCACAACCTACTGACACAACAAGAAATATTCTTTCTCGCGAAGGAGTTTTACTTAAAAAACACTTGTTAGGTGGGGTTAAAAAAGGCGCTTTTACTGAAATTGAAGCAGAAAATCGATTCGAGGCTTGGAAAAACAACAAACAAGCTGAAATAAGCGCTTTAGTAAGCAAAGAAGGCGAAGCTAAAAGAGCAGACGCTAAAGCAAGATTAGAAGCAGAAAAAGAAGTGAACAAAGCAAGAGCGGAAGCTTTATCTGCAAAAAGAGCAGAAGCTAATGTAAAAGCTGCGGAAGCTGCTGCGGAGGATAAAGAAAAAGAAACGGTAGAAGTAGAAACTCCTCAA
>DAIPZW010000062.1:0-8030 GCA_036781965.1 Bacteroidales bacterium | reverse complement strand
CGTGTAATTAAACAAAGCCGACTGTCTGGAATTTTACTCGGTTAATAGTGATAAAGTTTATAAAGTGGAAAGTTCATAATATAGAGGAGAAAGAATGCTTTTAGTTGAGATGTGAGAGTTGAGAGTTATTTACTATTTTCAATCTTAAATCTTGGATTTTGAATGTAAAATCAACTATCTTTGCGCTAAAACATACTTATATGATTATTATTGCCGATAGCGGTTCTACGAAAACGAACTGGTGTCTTGTTGAAAATAAGGAGGTAGTGGGGAATTGTACTACTTTGGGTATGAATCCTTACTTTCTTACTTCTGAGGAAATGCTGAATTTGTTGCAAGAAGACTTTTCTTTGTCTTTTTCTAAAGTGGATGCTGTTTATTTCTATGGAGCTGGCTGTACACCTATGAAGGAAAAAGAGATAGCATCGGCATTGATTTCTTTTTTTAAGGCAGATAGGGTAGAAGTGAAGTCGGATTTGTGGGCGGCGGCACGGTCTTTAGGGCAAGACTCGGCATGTATTGTCAGTATTCTTGGGACAGGTTCTAATTCTTGCCTTTATGATGGAAAAGAAATCGCGGAGAATGTTTCCCCTTTGGGTTATATCTTAGGAGATGAGGGGAGTGGTGCTTATTTGGGTAAGCTTTTGGTGGGCGATGTGCTGAAAAACCAATTGCCACAAAGCACGATTCAAAATTTCTTTGATACCTATTCTTTGACAAAAGAGGAAATCATAGAACGTGTTTATAGAGGAAAGTTTCCGAATCGCTTTTTAGCGCAGTTTATTCCTTTTATAAAGTCGCACGAAAAGGACATCGAGATGAAGACTTTGCTTAGTCATGTCTTTGACGCTTTTATTTTGCGAAATCTGTTTCAATATACGGATTATAAAATCCTTCCGGTTCATTTTACGGGCAGTATTGCATACTACTTTAAGGAACAATTGGAGGAAAGAATGAAACATCATCAACTGCAAATCGGGAAAATTTGTCAAGAACCTATGTCCGGTTTGGTGGATTATCATACGAAAATATATTATGAATAACATAACGGAATCAAACTCTAATTACGACAGCTTGGAAAATAAGTCTATTCGCGAATTGCTTACGGCAATGAACCGGGAAGACCAACAAGTTCCCTTAGCTGTCGGGAAAGTGATCCCTCAGATAGAATATTTAGTGGAACAAACCTATCAGCGGATGAAATCCGGCGGTCGTCTTTTTTATATCGGAGCAGGAACCAGCGGACGTTTAGGAGTTTTGGATGCTTCCGAGCTACCTCCTACCTTTGGAGTTGAAGCATATTGGGTAACAGGCCTAATAGCCGGAGGAGATGATGCTTTACGTAAGGCGGTAGAAGGGGCAGAAGATGATACAGAACAAGCGTGGCAGGATTTATTAGCGCAAGGAATCACAAAAGGTGACGCATTGATAGGAATTGCTGCTTCGGGAACAACTCCTTACGTAATTGAAGGTGTGAAAACAGCTAGAGAACAGGGCTGTTTAACAGGCTGCATTACTTGTAATCAAGGAAGTCCGTTGTCGATGACGGCTGAAATTCCGATTGAAGTGCTTGTAGGTCCCGAATTTGTTACGGGTAGTACTCGTATGAAAGCAGGAACGGCACAGAAATTAGTGTTGAACATGATATCCACCTCTTTAATGATTCGTTTAGGTCGGGTGAAAGGAAATAAAATGGTGAATATGCAGCTGACTAATCAGAAATTAGTTCGAAGAGGAACGCGTATGTTGATGGACAAACTGAATATTTCCGAAGAAGAAGCACGCGAACAGTTATTAGCAAACGGATCCGTAAAAAAAGTATTGGATAAATTAAATAAATAGATATGTATGTAATCGGAATAGCCGGAGGATCGGGCTCGGGAAAGACTACTTTGGCGAACAGAATACTTAAAAAACTCACTCAAGATAATGTAATCCATCTTTCGCAAGATGCTTATTACTTGGATACTACTTATTTGCCCTTGGAAGAAAGGCGAAAACTAAATTATGACCATCCTGACTCCATAGAATGGTCTTTAATGGTCAATCATATCCGACAATTAAAAGCAGGAAATACGATACAATCGCCTGTTTATTCTATAATTAATTGTTCGCGAGAGCCGGAAACCATAGAAATAAAGCCTACCAAGTTGCTGATAGTAGAGGGAATTTTACTTTATACCTGTCGGGAGTTGTGCAAAGAGATTGATTTGAAGATTTTTCGGGACGTAGCCGGAGATTATCGCCTTAGCCGGATCATTGAAAGGGATATGTCTTCCAGAGGACGTAGTGCCGAGCAAGTGATAGACCGTTATTTCAAGGTTGTACGCCCGATGCATGAAGAGTTTATAGAGAAATCGAAAGACGAAGCCGATATTCTCTTAGCCGGAGGCGAAGTAGATGACAAGGCGGTCGATTTTATTGTTCAAGGTATTATACAAACGATGGAAAAAGAATGAAAAAGGAGTCTTCTGAAAGAAACAAAACCATTACTTTGTCAGACGAAGAAAGACAAAGATACGGAAAACGCTTATTAACTCCCGACAAACTGCTCGCTCTTTCTGATATTCAGAACAAAACCCTATGTGGAGATCTGAATCGAATGCTTGATTATCTGCCGGAAGCCTTTGCCGATCTGATTATAATAGACCCTCCTTACAACTTAGATAGGACTTTCGACGGAAAGAAGTTCAAAAAACGTTCAGACGAAGCTTATGATGAATATTTGGAGTCGTGGTTTTCGCGCGTAATCAAGACATTAAAGCCCAATGGAACGGTTTATTTGTGCGGAGATTGGCGAATGACGGCGTCCTTATATAATATAATGAATAAAAATTTGCATGTCCTCAACCGGATAACTTGGCAAAGGGAGAAAGGACGAGGTTCTTTGTCCAATTGGAAGAATGCGATGGAGGATATATGGTTTGCCGTGAAGGATGCGAAGGACTATTATTTCGATGTGGAAGCTGTAAAGGTGCGCAGAAAGGTTATCGCTCCTTACAAACAGGACGGAAAGCCCAAAGATTGGGAAGAAACGCCCGAAGGGAACTTTAGAATGACCTATCCGTCTAATTTCTGGGACGATATATCCATTCCCTATTGGTCGATGCCTGAGAATACGGAACATCCGACCCAAAAACCCGAAAAGTTAATAGCCAAACTGATATTAGCAAGCTGTCCGGAGGGAGGAATGGTGTTTGATCCGTTCTTAGGGTCGGGTACAACTTCCGTCGTGGCTAAGAAATTGAACCGGAACTACTGCGGAATAGAAATAAGTACCGACTTTGCTGCCATAGCAGAGAAGCGTTTGGAAATGGCAGACCAAGATAATTCCATACAAGGCTATACAAACGGTGTTTTTTGGGAGAGAAATACAAATTCTTTACAGAAGAAAAAGAAAGGAGAATTAATTCAAGATTCAATATTTAAGATTTAAGATTCAAAATTCGTCATAGCGAGGAGTGAAACGACGAAGCAATCCAAAGAAAAAAAATAGATTGCTTCAAACTAAAGTTTTCGCAATGACGAATTAAAAAGAAAATAAGAAAGTCCCTCTCTTGTGGAGAGGGATTTAGGGAGAGGTAAATTATGAATATCAAATTATACGAAGAGAATCCCAATCCGCGCGAAGTGGATAAGGTAATTACTGTCTTGCGCGAAGGGGGTATTCTTATTTATCCTACGGATACGGTTTACGCAATGGGTTGTGATGCCTTGAATGTCCGTGCATTGGAACGGGTGTGCCAATTAAAAAATATAAATCCTCAGAAAAGTCATCTCTCGATAATATGTTATGATTTAAGTAACATAAGCGAATACGCCAAAGTAAGCAATGCGGCGTTTAAGTTGATGAAGAAAAACTTGCCCGGAGCCTTTACTTTCATCTTGCCGGCAGGAGGAAATTTGCCCAAAATATACAAAAACAGAAAGGAAGTAGGCATTCGTGTGCCGGATAGCAATATAATCCGGACGTTGGTCAAAGAATTAGGCAATCCTATCCTGACAACTTCTTTGCATAAAGAAGAAGATCCGATTTTGGAGTATCCTACCGACCCCGAACTCATAGCAGAGGAATACGGAAAACAAGTAGATATTGTGATAGACGGTGGATATGGAGGATTAGAACCTTCAACGGTGGTGAATTGTACGGATGATGAGTTTGAAATAATACGTCAAGGGAAAGGAGAACTGGTCGAATGAGGGCGATTATAGGTTTATTAGTGGCATGGTTTACTGCCTTTTCAATGGCGGCTCAGACAGAAAAGCCCATATCTCCGATGGATATACCTTTATTATTAAGTGGAAATTTCGGCGAACTAAGAAGTAATCATTTTCATTCGGGAGTCGATTTCAAGACGCAGGGAAGAACAGGCATTGCCGTTAAGTCTGTTTGGGAAGGTTATATTTCTCGTATCGGAGTTAGCCCTTATGGCTACGGACGTGTGGTGTATATCGATCACCCCAACGGTCTTACTTCCGTATATGCCCATTTGGATCGTTTTTCTTCCAAGATTCAGGAAGCGGTTATCGATAGTATGTATCAAAGAGAAGCTTTTCAGATGAATCTTTTCTTTTCTCCGGAGGATTTTCCCTTGAAACAAGGAGACGTTTTCGCTTATAGTGGAAATACTGGTAGTTCGGGCGGACCGCATGTCCATTTTGAATTTCGAGAAACCGAAACAGAAAGACCGATAGACCCTTTACCTTATTATAAGGATAAGATTAAAGATACTCGTTCGCCGGATATTCAAGGCATTATGCTATTTCCAATCAACGAGGAAGGCATTATCAACGGAAAAGTAAGTAAGCAAACCGTCCCACTTGTTGCGAAAAAAGGAACAAATACTACTCCTACCGCTTGGGGAAAGATAGGAATTGGCGTAAAGGCCTATGATAAGATGGACAATGTCAATAATATTTTCGGTGTATATGAAATAATCCTCTATCTAGATGGGGAAGAGATTTATCACTCCCTAATGGATGGCTTCTCTTTTGACGACACACGCTACTTGAATACCTATGTCGATTGGGAAGAATGGATTGAAAATAAGTCTTTCTATATGAAATCGTTTACCGATCCCGGCAATTACTTGGGAATAAACAGGCATATAAGCAATGGCGTGATTGATATAGAAGAAGAAAGACTGTATAACTTCGAATATGTCTTGAAAGATGTTTACGGCAATACGAGCCGCCGGAGCTTTTCGGTGCAAGGCAAAGAAAGTGCTATTCCCCAAAAACAAGATAAAGAAGTTTGTTTTGCCTACAATAAGAATAATAGCTACCAAGACAAAGGTATCGAACTAGATATACCGCGAAGACGACTCTATACTACCGAATGTATGGACATAGATACCGTTTCTGGATATACTGCTTACGCGCCTCTGTATAAACTCGGTGCGCGCCTGCCGCTTCATACCTATTGTCCGATAAACTTGGCGATAACTTCAGACCTATATCCCGATTCTTCAAAATATGGTATCGTACAAATTTATAAAGACAAGAAAACGTGGCTGGGCGGAGAGTATAAAAACGGCAAGGTGATGGGTCGCATTCGCGAGCTGGGCAGTTTTTCTGTCATGATAGATAACACACCGCCCGTGATAAGCCCCGTCGGCGAAGCGAAATGGAAAATAAACAAAAAGATAAGCTTCAAAATCACCGACGATCTTAGCGGAATCAAAACCTACAAAGGGACTTTGGACGGAGATTTCATTCCTTTTGAGCTGGACGCCAAGCGTAACAGCCTGTTTTACGTATATGATCCGAAAAGAGTGCCGAGCGGGAGCTATAATCTCGAACTAATCGTGACCGACGGAGCAGGAAACAGCCGGACATATACTTCAAACGTAAGATTTTGAAGTATATAAGGAGAAAACAGAAGGGAGAAGAGAAAAAGATTTAGGATTATTCATACCTTTTAATTGCCTAATGGCGAATGATATTTCGTAATTCATAATTTTTAATTTGTAATTTACTAGTGCAAAGCCGCTGCACAAAATTGCAGCTTAGTTGCAGGAACACTGCAACCGTTCTGCAGGAACACTGCAACCTAGCCGCAGTAAAACTGCAACCGTTCTGCAGTAAAAAGATAACTGTTATTTCGTTCGCAATGACGTATTTTTAACTCTCAACTCTCCACTCTCAATTGCCTAAGGGCGAACGTTGTTTCTCAACTCCTAGTTCTTCACTATTTGAAGTATATCTTCCAGTGAAAATCCCCGACCTAAGGCGAAGCGAATTAGTTTTTGTTGGACGTCATACTCGTCTTTTCCCCGAATAGTCCTCTTTTTTTGTTCCAAAAGAAGCTTGAGTCGCTCTTTATTCTCTTTATTGTCGATGTTTTGCAGTGCGCTCTCGATCAGCGAAGCCTTGATTTGTTTTTTCTGCAGTTCGTATTTGATTTTTCGCGCTCCCCAAGCGTTGAGGCGCAGTTTATCCTTCACGAAAGCCCGGCAAAACCGTTCTTCATTCAGGAAATTTTCTTTTTTTAGTCGGTCGATGATTTCATTTTGTTCGGACAAAGGCAACTCCCAGCCGTCCATCTTTTTGCGTAAGTCAAACATACATCGCTCGGCACGGCTACAATAGGCGGCTAAACGGTGCAAAGCTTGCTCTTTGGTTATTTTCCTCATCGCCGGCAATAAATCATTCGGTCGTTTCGACTCAAATCTTGAAATAAATCCACCTTGCCGAATCCTTTTTCTCTCAGCATTTCAGCCGTTTGCTTGCCATAGAGCGAAGAAGTCTCGAAAAACAAGCCGCCCTCTGCCTTCAATTTCTCTAAACCCAAGTCGGCTATCCGCTCATAAAAGAGCAAAGGCTGGCCTTGCGGCACAAACAGCGCCTCGTGCGGTTCATACAACAACACATTCGCGCTCATCCCTTCCTTTTCTTCGGGCGTAATATAAGGCGGATTGCTCACAATCACATCCCAAACAGGCATCTCAAAAGGATAATCAGAAGAAAATATATCATGATTAAAGAAATGAACCGACACCTTATTTATAGCTGCATTCTTTCTTGCCGTTTCGATGGCTTCGAGCGAATAATCGGAAGCATAAACCTTCGCCTTCGGCAAATGAAACGCCAGCGTGACAGCAATACACCCGCTCCCGGTGCCTATATCCCAAATGCTTATTTCTTTATCCTTCGGAGTATGCGCCAATACTAGTTCAATCAGTTCTTCGGTCTCGGGTCTTGGAATCAATGTATGCTGATTAATCCGAAACTTCCTGCCGAAAAACTCAGCCTCCCCCAAAAGATATTGCAGCGGACAGTTCTTTTTAAGTTTATCTACCATTTCCAAGACACGATTGCGCTCTGTTTCCGATAAATGCTTATCTTTGCAAAGCAAAAAATCCTGACGTTTCATTCCACAAACGCTTTCAAATACCTGTTCGCTTATCGAACGAATCTCGTTTTCGGAATAAAGTTCGGTCAATTCCCGATGAATATGTCTTTTGATTTCTTGCATATAAATTAAATCAAGGCAAAGATACAAAGAAAATTGAGCAGCTCTAACGAATCTACCAAGTTTAATGAGAAATACATGCGCCGTTGCCTGCAATTAGCGGCGAATGGGAAAGGATTTACCGCCCCCAATCCGATGGTAGGCAGTCTTATTGTGCATAAAAGCAAGATCATCGGCGAAGGATTCCATCAAGTTTGCGGAAAAGCGCATGCCGAAGTCAATGCAATCGGCGCCGTCAAAGATTCAAGTTTATTAAAGGAATCAACTTTGTTCGTAAACCTAGAGCCTTGCGCTCATTTCGGGAAAACGCCCCCTTGTGCTTCCTTAATTATAGAGAAACAAATCCCGAAAATAGTTATCGGTATGCAAGATCCCTTTGCAAAAGTAGGCGGAAAGGGGATTCAGCTCCTGAAAGAAGCAGGCATCGAAGTCGTTGTAGGCGTTTTAGAACCGGAATGTAGGGAATTAAATAAGCGTTTCCTGACTTTCCACGAAAAAAAACGCCCCTACATTATACTTAAATGGGCTCAATCGGCAGATAACTTTATCGATAAAA
>DAIPZW010000061.1:0-8111 GCA_036781965.1 Bacteroidales bacterium | reverse complement strand
AGCAATTATCGCTTGAAAGAAAACAGTCCGGCTATTAACGCTGGGAATAATTCTCATTTCCCGGGCGCAGCCACTTCTATGGATCTGGACGGGAGACCACGTCTCGTGGATGGTACTATTGACCTCGGCCCTTATGAAGGAGTCGGAGGCGTGTCTGATTTTGAATGTTATGACTATGATAGAGCTCAGTGTATTCCCGTTTTGATTTGGTTGGGACATAATACAAACTGGAACGACGCTGCCAACTGGTCTCCGAGAGGTATTCCCGGAGACTGTACCGACGTATATATTCCTTTTGTGTCTGTAGAAGGGCAGAGTGAATTTGTCTTCCCGGTGCTTGAAGCTACCGGAGCTAATGAGGCTGTCTGCGACCGCATCTTCTTCTTGCCCGGCGCTCAATTAGGACACCAGGATCTCTTGACCTACAATGAAGCCCACGTGGAAATCAACTATGGCAAAGGATTTATGAACCAACAGGAAGAGATATTCTATAAATCATTCGTAGAAAAAGGAAAAGAAGGCATCACCTCCAAAGACCGTGTCGCGCTTGCGGCAAACTACGGTTCGGAACCTATCGACAGAGAACAATGGCACATGTTTTCTTCTCCGCTGAAATCGGTTTTTACCGGAGACTTCGGATTCGGAGGATTCCCGATGTCCTTCATCCGTAAGTTCAGCGCTAAACATGAAGCCGGAGGCGGAGCATTCGAGAAAGGAGGTTGGGAGCCTTATAACAATGAAGGACATTACGGTTTCTCGGCAGGAGAAGGTTTTGCACATTACCTCTATGGTGCATCGGACGATATCTGGAGCCTGGATCATATTGACCAGTGGACAGGCTCAATACTTACCGATAATAAGGTTATTGCTTCTGAGCCGAAACATATTTCAGGAGACGATCGTAAATTCGGACTTGGAGCTTCCAACGGGATTATTCACTTGCCGATGTATGAAGACAAATACTTGAGTGATGCCCACCGTAATCACGAATATAAGGATGGCAGGAGCCACTTCCATCTATTTTTGCAACATCCTGTTTCATCACCCGACTTCTATAATTGGACAGGAGAAGTACACCATGACGCTCGTGAGAATGCCTATCGCTTTATTCTGGAAGGTGATAACAAAAAAATGACGTTCCCGTTCTCTTTTCGTCCGGAAGCAGCGGACGGGTTCATCCTTGTCGGAAACCCTTATATGGCAATATTAGACTTTGGAAAGTTCCAGAAAGGAAATAATTCGTATATTCGTGACAGCTATTTCAAATATGTCTATCAAGGTAGCGAAGGAAGTTATGAAACATCTAATGCTCCGATCGCTCCGATGCAGTCGGTATTAATGCAGGTAACGAACAATTATCTGAATAATACTGATGCAAAATTGACTATCATGGATAGCTTCCTAACCACCGATCCGGAGATTTCATTGAGGGCGTCGGAAGATACTTCCAATCAAATTACCATTACGGCTCGCAATGAGAATGGGGTGATTAAAGCTTACATCGAACAATTGGAAGACGCCGAAGACATTTATGGAGACGAAGACTTGACCAAGATCATCAATGTTCCGATGACCGGCAAGTTGCCCGAGATCTATACTTTCGCTCCGGATGAGAATGGAAACAATGTAGGTATGATTATCAACCGGGTGAAAAGCAACAATTTGATCATTCCATTGGCTATCATTACCACCTACGCGGGAGAAATGTCATTTGACTTCTCGGGAATGGACACTTACAACGCCAAAGTTATGTTCATCGACCTTGAGAACAACCAGGAAATAGACGTAACGGACAAAGACTTGGCTACTTATACCTTTGTCAATACACCGATCCTGAACGAAAAGGGAGAAGCGTTGGCAAACGAAGAGCGATTCTTGATTCAGCTCAGTCCGAAAAACGAAACAGGAATAGACAAGGTTGATAACAGCCGTGCCATCGCCTACATCTCGAAAGGAAAACTAAGCGTTATGTCGCCCTCTCCTATCAAAGAAATAATCTTTTATGATATACAAGGACGCGCATTATGGCGGGAAGCAGGAATGAACACCTCGGTGTTCACCAAAGAACTTCAAACTGAAACAGGAGTATATATTGTAAAAGTTTTCTCCGAAGCAGGCGTAAATGAAATAAAAGTAATCCGATAAAACAAGTAAAGAATAAACAGAAATATGAAAACAACGAAAGTAATTGTATATATAGTCTCCTTCTTTTTTATCATGCAGGTGACAAACAGCTTCTCTCAATCAATCGATTGGGAGAGGCAAACAAACACGCAGCCGGAGACTTTACCTTTTGATTCCGACATCTATTCTTTGGCAAATCAAAGTATAGGATACGATCAAAGCGATGACATCATGCGAGTTCGTCCCGATGTAACAGGAGGAGACAATGGAGTATCAGGAGAGATTGAAGATCCTGCCGCTCCGATTGCACCCGGAGACGAAGTTCTGATGATAATCTTCTTGTTGGTCTCTATCTACGCAATCTATCAGGCAACAAATCACAGAAGAAAAAGTGCGGAAAGCTAAGCAGACAATGCTCAGTCAGTATTTAACAAAATGATATCAACGTGTCGCGAGACAAGTTTTTTGGTGGAAAAGTATATCATATATTCAGTGTGTGTGTCCAAATAAACCGTATGATAACTCTATTTTGAGTGAAGAGACTTCAATTCCTCTTCACTCAAAACCACTAAAAAGAATCAATTCTTCTTCAGAAAACAAGTTTTCAATACGATACCGGATCCGTTAATCTTAAGTAAACGTTCGCAATTATTTCACATTTGCTGCTTATCTTGCAGACCTTTACAATGGAGTTCCCATAAAACTTTGATGCTTCGGATAAAAAGATTACTTTTGCAGCCGAAAACGTAAAATTATAACCCTTATGAAGAAAGCCGACTTGTTATTAATCCTATTTGCTGCAGTTCTGTTCTTGCCGTTCGTATTTATTCCCGAATTATATGCATGGTATAACTCATTCAATGCCGAGCACGGGTTTATTATGGCTTTCTTTAAGTTTGCGATATTAGCCACTGCAGGCGAAATGATCGGATTGAGGATAAAGACAGGCAATTATACGGCACCTTATTTCGGAATGATGCCTCGCGCTATTCTTTGGGGTTTCTTCGGAATGTGGACTGCATTGGCGATGAAAGTCTTTGCCGCCGGAGTTCCACCTGCTGTTGCTTACATCGGAGGAGATAGCTTTATTGGTGTGATGGCAGAAGTTTTCACTTGGCAAAAGTTAGTTACGGCTTTCTGCATCAGCGTTATGATGAACACTACTTACGGACCTGTATTTATGACTCTTCATAAGATAACCGATGCTCATATTTATAAAAACAAAGGAAAATTGTCTGCATTGACCATCCCTATCAATATGGTGGAATCGTTTCAACAGTTGGATTGGAACGTGCAATGGAACTTTGTTTTTAAGAAAACAGTTCCTTTCTTTTGGTTTCCTGCACATACGATTACCTTCTTATTGCCGACCTACATGCAAGTTCTTTTTGCCGCACTGCTTAGCATTGCCTTAGGAGTCATTCTCTCCATAGCTGCAGTGAAAGGAAGAAAGTAGATTATATCCGCCGGGGGTTCTTATTTTCATCTTTTTATTGTATCTTTGCGCTTCCTTTAATGTAGCATTTATGAAGCAGTTTGAAGAATATAATAAACTCGACTTATCAGAGATAAACAAAGAAGTACTTAATCGTTGGAATGAGCAGGATTTGTTCCGCAAAAGTCTTGAAATAAGACAAGGAGCTGAACCGTTTGTGTTTTATGAAGGACCTCCTTCGGCAAATGGTATGCCGGGCATACACCATGTTATTGCAAGAACCATAAAAGATATTTTTTGTCGTTATAAAACGATGAAAGGATATTTGGTGAATCGCAAAGCAGGTTGGGACACTCACGGACTTCCGGTTGAGTTAAGTATTGAAAAAGCACTAGGTATTACTAAAGAAGATATCGGAAAGAAAATATCTGTCGAGGAGTATAACGATGCTTGTCGAAAAGATGTGATGAAATACACGAAAGAATGGGAAGACTTAACAGATAAGATGGGTTATTGGGTCGATATGAATGATCCTTATATTACTTATGACAATCGTTATATCGAAACGCTTTGGTGGCTGCTTAAACAATTATACAATAAAGGATTATTATACAAAGGATATACTATACAACCTTATTCTCCTGCTGCGGGAACAGGGTTAAGCACGCACGAATTGAATCAACCAGGTTGTTATAAAGATGTAAAAGACACCACTTGCGTTGCTCAGTTCAAAATAATAGACCCTAAGTTTGAAGAATTAAAACAATGGGGCGAAGCTTTCTTTTTAGCTTGGACAACTACGCCTTGGACTTTGCCGTCCAACACGGCACTTGCCGTTGGCCCTACTATTGAATACATTGGCGTTCAGTCTTATAATCCATACACAGGAGAACCGATTACCGTTGTATTGGCTAAGGAATTGGCATCGAACTTCTTTAATGAGAAAGCTGCCGATTTAGAATTATCAGATTATAAATCAGGAGATAAACTTATACCATTCAAAGTCATAGGCAATTGGAAAGGATCTAATCTTACAGAAATCCGTTACGAACAACTGATGCCTTGGGTTAATCCGGGCGAAGGAGCTTTCCATATCATTGCCGGAGATTATGTTACTACCGAAGACGGAACGGGAATTGTACACATTGCCCCTACTTTTGGAGCTGATGATGATCGAGTTGCAAAAGCACAAGGTATCCCTCCGCTGATGTTAATCGATAAGGACGGAAACAAACGTCCGATGGTTGATCTTACAGGTAAGTTCTATCGTATCGAAGATTTAGATGATACCTTCGTAAAAGAATGTGTTAATGTAGATTTATATAAAGAATACGCAGGTCGTTTTGTGAAGAATGCGTTCGATTCTGCATTGACTGACCTAGATACTTCCCTTGATGTGGATTTGAGCGTTATGCTTAAACAGCAGAATCGTGCTTTCCGCATTGAGAAACATACTCACAACTATCCGCATTGTTGGAGAACCGACAAACCTGTTCTTTATTATCCGTTGGACAGTTGGTTTATCAAAACGACAGCCGTAAAAGAACGAATGATTGAACTTAACAATACAATCAACTGGAAACCACAATCGACAGGTTCGGGTCGTTTCGGTAAATGGCTGGAAAACCTTCAGGATTGGAACTTATCTCGTAGTCGTTATTGGGGAACTCCCCTGCCTATCTGGCGCACAGAAGACGGTTTGGAAGAAAAATGTATTGGTTCGACAGCCGAACTTATGGAAGAAATAGATAAATCCATAGAAGCCGGATTTATGAATAAGAATCCTTACAAAGACTTTGTCGTAGGAGATTATTCTAAAGAGAACTACGATCCGAAGAAGATAGACTTACATCGTCCTTTTGTAGATTGGATTATATTGGTATCGCCATCAGGCAAACCAATGAAAAGAGAAACAGATTTGATTGACGTTTGGTTTGATTCGGGAGCTATGCCTTATGCTCAAATACATTATCCGTTCGAGAATAAGGAGTTGTTCGATACGACCAAACAGGTTTTCCCTGCCGATTTTATAGCAGAGGGGGTAGATCAAACACGCGGCTGGTTCTTTACCTTGCATGCCATAGCTACTATGGTGTTTGATTCCGTATCTTTCAAAACGGTTATCTCCAACGGATTAGTCTTAGATAAGAACGGCAATAAGATGTCGAAACGATTAGGCAATGGAGTCGATCCTTTCGAAGCTATCGCCATCCATGGTTCTGACCCTTTGCGTTGGTATATGATTACGAATGCTTCGCCTTGGGACAATTTGAAGTTTGATCCCGAAGGAGTGGAAGAAGTTCGCCGTAAGTTCTTCGGCACCTTATATAATACTTATTCTTTCTTTGCTCTATATGCGAATGTAGATAAGTTTGATTATAAAGAAGTAGACATTCCATTTAACGAACGTCAGGAAATAGATCGTTGGATACTTTCATTGCTTAATAGTTTAATAAAAACAGTAGATGAGAACCTTGCACAATATGAACCGACTAAAGCAGGTCGTGCTATCAGTGAATTTGTTAATGATAACTTATCCAATTGGTATGTAAGATTAAATAGAAAACGTTTTTGGGGAGGCAAGATGGATAATGATAAGCTTTCGGCTTATCAAACACTTTACACTTGCTTGGAAACGATCGCTAAGTTGATTGCTCCGTTCTCTCCTTTCTATGCTGATAAGTTATTTTCCGACTTAATAAGCGTTACGGGCAGAGAAAATGTAGAGTCTGTGCATTTGGCAAACTTCCCTTCGGTGGATGAATCTGTTATTGACAAAGCATTGGAAGAAAGAATGGACATTGCTCAACGCATTTCTTCTATGGTATTGGCTTTACGCAGAAAAGTAAATATCAAAGTTCGTCAACCTTTATCAGCTTTGATGATTCCTGTGTTAAATGATCGTCAACGAACTGCTATCGAAGAGGTTCAATCCTTGATATTGAATGAAGTCAATGTGAAAGAAATCAAGTACATCGACAATGCTTCAGGAATATTGGTCAAAAAGATTAAGCCCGACTTTAAAAAGTTAGGTCCTCGTTATGGAAAGATAATGAAAGACTTGGCTAATTCCATTTCTTCTCTATCACAAGAAGATATCAATCGACTTGAACAAGAAGGAGAGTTTACTGTCTCTGTAGGAAATGAGAAAGCACAGATTACTACAGCCGATGTAGAAATTATTTCGGAAGACATTCCGGGTTGGTTAGTATCCAATGAAGGAAACTTGACTGTTGCTTTGGATATTACAATCACTGATGAACTAAGAAGCGAAGGTATTGCCCGCGAATTAGTGAATCGCATTCAGAATATCCGTAAATCCAAGGGTTATGAAATAACAGATAAGATTAATATTCTGATTCAATCCGACCCATACTTAAACGATGCAGTAAAAGAATATAAATCTTACATCGCTACTCAAGTATTAGCTGAAAGTCTTGAGTTAGGAGATGTTACCAATGGAATCGAATTAGATATTGATGATAAAAAGGTATATATCCAACTAGAGAAAAACAAATAAAAGCTAAAGACCTCATAAGTCTTTATGCTTTTCACTTGGCATTTGGATTAATTGTATTATTTTTGGCAACTTATTTAGAACAATATTAATTGAAAATATTCGCATTATGGAAGAAAAAACAAGATACTCAGATGCAGAATTGGAAGAATTCCGCACTTTGATCAATGAAAAGTTGGAGTCGGCTAAGTCAGATTACGAAGCTTTGAAATCAATTATCATGAACGCAGATGGAAATGATGTAACGGATACTTCACCTACTTTCAAAGTATTAGAAGAAGGGGCTTCTACGCTAACAAAAGAGGAAGCCGGACAGTTGGCTCAACGTCAAATGAAGTTTATTCAAGGATTACAAGCTGCTTTAGTGCGTATTGAAAATAAAACTTACGGCATTTGTCGTGAAACCGGAAAACTGATTCCGAAAGAAAGACTTCGTGCTGTTCCGCATGCAACTTTAAGTATCGAAGCTAAACAAGGTCAGAAATAATATGAAGCTGACCAAGGGACAGATCGTTACTATTGTTATTCTTTCAATCCTACTGATTGATCAGATTGTAAAGATTTGGGTAAAGACTCACATGTCTTTAGGACAAGATATCGAAATTTTCTCTTGGTTTCATATTCGTTTTGTCGAAAACAACGGTATGGCTATGGGAATAGAACTGGGTGGGAAGTTTTTTCTTACCCTGTTTCGGATTATTGCCTCAGGAGCTATCATTTATTACCTATATTCATTACTCAAACGCAATCTGAAAATGGGTTATCTCATTTACGTTTCCTTGATATTAGCCGGAGCAATTGGAAATATCTTCGATTGTGTTTTCTATGGAAAAATATTCAGCGAAAGCACACCTTTGCAAGTAGCCGAGCTCCTTCCTGAAGCCGATGGATATGCTTCCTGGTTTCACGGACGAGTAGTGGATATGTTTTATTTCCCTTTATTTGAATTTACTTGGCCGGAATGGATGCCTCTTGTCGGCGGTAAATATTTTGAATTCTTCAGTTATATCTTCAATATAGCTGATGCTTCTATCA
>DAIPZW010000060.1:0-8151 GCA_036781965.1 Bacteroidales bacterium | reverse complement strand
TAATTATTGTCTGCTTAAATTGACCCTTGACACTGAACTTCCGGAAATGTTTCCCGGACAATTTGTGCAAATAGAAGTTCAAGATACTAAAGAAGTTTTCTTTCGCAGACCGATTTCTATTCATTTTGTTAATTATCCTAAGCGAGAACTCTGGTTATTGATTCAACTTGTAGGTGCAGGCACTAGAAAATTGGCAAGCCTCTCTTCAGGAGAAAAGTTGAATTTAATCTATCCTTTGGGTAATTCTTTTTCTATACCCAACGAACCCAAGCAAGTATTACTTATCGGCGGCGGAGTGGGTATTGCTCCTTTGCTTTATTTGGGAGCTTGTTTGAAAGCAAAAGGAATCACGCCTAATTTCTTATTGGGGGCAAGAACAGATAAGGACTTACTTCAACTGGAAGCGTTCAAAAACTACGGTAACTTATTCATAACCACCGAAGACGGCTCTTTAGGCGAAAAAGGATTTGTTACCAACCACTCCCTATTATTAAAAGGCGATGCCGATTTCATTTATTCTTGCGGGCCTAAAGCTATGATGGTCTCTGTTGCCCGTTATGCTAAAGAATTTAATATCCCTTGCGAAGTTTCTTTGGAGAATCACATGGCATGTGGTATAGGAGCTTGCCTTTGCTGCGTAGAAAAAACGACAAAAGGCAATCAATGTGTGTGTACAGAAGGTCCGGTTTTCAATATAAATCAATTAATATGGCAAATCTAAACGTCAATATAGGAAGTCTTTCATTCAAAAATCCGGTTTTAACCGCTTCCGGTACATTTGGTTATGGTATAGAATACGCTGATTTTATTGATTTATCAAAGATTGGCGGTGTCTTCGTAAAAGGAACTACTATCCATCACCGCGAAGGCAATGATTATCCGCGAATGGCTGAAACTCCTTCGGGAATGCTTAATGCCGTAGGCTTACAAAACAAAGGAGTTGATTATTTTATCTCGTCTATTTATCCACAAATCAAGGATATAGATACCAATATGATGGTTAATGTGAGCGGATCTACGATAGAAGATTATGTAGCTTGTGCAGAAAAAGTAAACGATTTGGAAAAGATTCCGGCTATCGAGCTTAATATTTCTTGTCCGAACGTTAAACAGGGAGGAATGGCATTTGGAACCAACTGTTCAAGCGCAGCAGAAGTGGTGCGTGAAGTAAGAAAAGTTTACCATAAACCTTTGATAGTTAAACTTTCACCGAATGTTACTGACATTACCGAGATTGCTCGCGCGGTTGAAGCAGAAGGAGCTGATTCTGTCTCTTTGATTAATACTTTGATGGGGATGGCTATCCATGCCGAAACGAGAAAACCGGTATTATCTACGATAACCGGCGGATTGTCCGGTTCGTGTGTAAAACCGATTGCTTTAAGAATGGTTTATCAAACCTCGAAAGCAGTAAAAATTCCTATCATTGGCTTAGGAGGTATCTCAAATTGGCAAGATGCCATCGAATTTTTCCTAGCAGGAGCAACTGCCATCCAAGTTGGAACCTACAATTTTATTGATCCTACGGTTACAGTTAAGATTGTTGCCGGTATTAATGACTATTTAGAAAGACATAAATTCAACTCTGTTCAAGATATTATCGGAGCTTTAGAATCTTGTTAAACAATTAATTAGCATGCCTTTTCAAGGAAGAGTCGAAAAACCGGTTCATCGGGGGATAATCCGAAAGAAATTAGGGAAAGAATATTTTATCTTGAAACGAAAACTTGATTGGACTTTTTCTTCCGATAAGTATGCCCGAATCATTGATCAGGATTTACCCTATACTTATATAAGTCATCGTTCTATGTTGTTGCGTCCTCTGAAAGATGTGGATATGTACCTGCAACATAATAAAATAACTAACTTAAGATTAGCAATAGAAAAGATAAACGGAGTAATTATTTACCCGAATGAAACTTTTTCTATTTGGAAGATGATCGGTCGCCCGAAGAAAAGGAAAGGATACTTAGAAGGGTTGGTCTTGGAAAATGGAACAATCTCAAAAGGAATAGGTGGAGGTTTGTGTCAATTAGGTAACTTATTATATTGGATGACTTTACATACGCCTTTAAGCATTATCGAACGATGGAGACATAGTTATGACGTATTTCCTGACGTTAATCGCACCATTCCTTTTGCTTGTGGGGCAACTTTATCCTATAACTATGTGGATTTGAAGATTAAAAATACTACTAATCAGCCTTTTAAAATTAATTTATGGTTAGATGAAACCCACTTAAACGGGAGTATTTCTTCAACTGTTAAATCAAAAAAGAAATACGAGGTAGTTGAGAAAGGACATCTTATGCAACTTCAATGGTGGGGAGGTTATACTCGCCATAATCAAATATGGAAAGAAATAACCGACTTAGCAACCGGAGAAAAATCAGAAGAGAAAGTTTCTGAAAACCATGCAATTATGATGTATAACCCAATGCTTGGAGAATCAACCGAATAATTCTTTGAAAGCTTCTTCTACTTTGCGAACCGGCTTTATTTGAATCTTCAATTTACTAGAATCAAATCCTTTTAAGTTGTTATTGGGTATCAAAATACGCTTGAATCCTAACTTTTCAGCTTCTAAAATCCGTTGCTCAATACGATTAACCGGACGGATTTCGCCTGAAAGTCCGACTTCGCCCGACATACATACATCGGATTCTATCGTAACATCTAAATTGGAGGAAAGAATCGCAGATATAACCGCCAAATCCATAGCAGGATCATTTATTCGCAAACCTCCGGCTATATTTAAAAATACATCTTTCTGACCTATTTTAAAACCTACTCGTTTTTCCAGAACAGCTAAAAGCATATTCATGCGACGAATATCGAATCCTGTGGCACTTCTTTGCGGAGTTCCGTAAGCTGCACTGCTTACTAATGCCTGTGTTTCTATTAAAAAAGGACGAACTCCCTCAATCGCACAAGCAATAGCTACTCCGCTCAAACCTTCATTATTATGAGTAAGTAAAAGTTCAGACGGATTATTCACTTCGCGCAATCCGGATTGCCGCATTTCATAGATACCTAATTCTGAAGTACTTCCAAATCGATTTTTAATACTCCTAAGGATACGATACATATAGTGTTGATCGCCTTCAAACTGTAAAACGGTGTCTACAATATGTTCCAGCACCTTTGGACCTGCAATATTTCCTTCTTTATTGATATGCCCTATCAATAGGATAGGGGTATTGGTTTCTTTGGCTAATTTCAAGATAGAAGCAGTGGTTTCTCTTACCTGAGAAATGCTTCCCGGACTAGATTCAACTCTTTCAGTATAAATCGTTTGTATAGAATCTACAACTACAATATCCGGTTTTATATTATTGATATGTTTAAATATTTCTTCTAAGTTTGTTTCGCAAATAATATAGCAGCTCGAATTATCTTCATTGATACGTTCCGATCTCAATTTCAGTTGTTTAGCACTTTCTTCGCCGGATACATATAATATGGTATAATTCTCTAATTTTAAGACAGTTTGTAAAACCAAAGTGGACTTACCAATTCCGGGTTCTCCACCGATTAAAACCAAAGAACCGGGTACTAATCCGCCACCTAATACGCGATTTAGTTCAATATCCTGCATATCCATGCGAGGTTCTTTCTCTGTTGCAATGTCTTTTAACTGTAAAGGTTTGGATTTCTCGGTTTGAAAGTTGGATAATTCCGAATGAGTGGAATTTTTGCTGATTATTTCTTCAACATAAGTATTCCATTCTCCACAAATAGAACATTTTCCCAACCATTTAGGAGAGTCATTTCCACATTGCGAGCATACATAAGCGACTTTGTTCTTTGCCATTTTAGTTAGATAGGGGTATATTTCAATAATTACAATTAAACATAATAGTAATTATATTCAAAAAGTACATTTATCTCGGATAAACGAATCTTTGACAAATGTACTTCTTTTTATTGAATATTTTCAGCTATCAGTTCTTGAAAATAAGTTCAGAACCTTGCGCATCAACTATGATGGGTTTGTTATGCGTAATCTTATGAGCTAAAATATCTTTAGACAATGGATTTAGCACATAACGCTGAATAACACGCTTCACAGGTCTTGCTCCAAATTGCGGATCATAACCTTCATGAGCAATTTGTTTAACGGCTGCATCCGTAAACTGCAAGTCTATATTATTGGCGGCTAACTGTTTTTTGATACCATTAAGCTGTATTTCCACAATTTCCTGAATTTCATTTTCATCTAAGGGAGTAAACATAATAATTTCATCAATTCGATTCAGAAATTCAGGACGAATAGTTTTCTTCAGCAAGTCTAAAACCTCTGTTTTAGTGCTTTCAATGACTTCCTCTCGGTTTGTAATCGTGATTTTCTCAAAGTTTTCACGAATGATTTGCGAACCTAAGTTAGAAGTCATTATAATAATGGTATTTTTGAAGTTAACTACCCTACCCTTATTATTCGTAAGTCGTCCATCATCAAGTACTTGAAGCAATATATTAAAGACATCAGGATGAGCTTTCTCTATTTCATCAAATAAGACTACGGAATAAGGCTTACGACGCACAGCTTCAGTTAATTGACCTCCTTCTTCGTAACCAACATAACCGGGAGGAGAACCTATCAAGCGCGTTACACTAAATTTTTCTTGGTATTCACTCATATCAATACGAGTCATCATGTTCTCGTCGTTAAACAAATATTCGGCTAAAGCTTTTGCGAGCTCAGTTTTTCCTACTCCCGTAGTACCTAAAAAGATAAAAGATCCAATCGGGCGCTTTTCATCCTGCAAACCGGCACGACTTCTCCGAATTGCATCAGACACAGCCGTGATTGCTTCGTCTTGTCCAACCACTCTGTTATGCAATTCTTCCTCTAAGTGCAATAATTTTTCAGATTCGCTCTGTAACATTCGTCCAACCGGTATTCCTGTCCAACGAGATACTACGTCTGCTATATCATCTGCATCGACTTCTTCTTTGATCATCGCAGAAGATCCTTGCATTTGATTCAAGTCTTCTTCATACTTCGTGATTTCCTCTTCTTTCTGACGTAATTGACCGTAGCGAATCTCGGCAACTTTTCCATAATCACCTTCGCGTTCAGCTTTTTCAGCATGATATTTCAAATGCTCAATATCAATTTTATTTTGTTGTATC
This sequence comes from Bacteroidales bacterium, assembly GCA_036781965.1. Lineage (GTDB taxonomy): Bacteria > Bacteroidota > Bacteroidia > Bacteroidales > Azobacteroidaceae > Azobacteroides. The sequence goes on along the minus strand of DAIPZW010000060.1, from coordinate 3,015 downwards.
TTATTGATAATGTTACGTTCGGATTCCCATTTGGCTTTTAGGCTCTTTTCTTCTCCACGAAGGTTTTCTATTTCTTTATTCAGGGTTTCCAGCTTATTTCCACTGTCTTCCCGCTTAATTGCCTCTCTTTCAATTTCCAATTGAGTTATTTTACGCGTAATTTCATCTAATGATTCGGGAACAGAATCTACTTGCATCCGAAGACGAGCAGCAGCTTCGTCCATCAAATCAATAGCCTTGTCAGGTAAATAACGGTCTGAAATATAACGAGAAGAGAGTTTCACGGAAGCGATAATAGCTTCGTCTTTAATTCTAACCTTATGATGGTTCTCGTACTTCTCTTTTAATCCTCGAAGAATAGAGACTGCATCCGTTTCTGAAGGTTCATCTACCGTAACTGTCTGGAATCGACGCTCCAACGCCTTATCTTTTTCAAAATATTTTTGATATTCATCTAAAGTAGTCGCTCCAATCGCCCGCAATTCACCTCGTGCTAAGGCAGGTTTCAAGATATTGGCAGCATCCATTGCTCCTTCTCCCTTGCCGGCTCCGACTAAAGTATGTATCTCGTCGATAAAAAGAATAATTTCCCCTTCGGAAGATTTTACTTCATTGACCACTGATTTCAAACGTTCTTCAAACTCGCCTTTATACTTAGCACCGGCAACCAATGCTCCCATATCTAAGGAATAGATTTGCTTGCTTTTCAAGTTTTCAGGCACATCTCCGCGAATTATTCTATGAGCCAATCCTTCGGCAATAGCCGTCTTCCCTACTCCCGGCTCTCCTATTAATATAGGATTATTTTTTGTTCGCCGACTTAATATTTGTAATACCCGACGAATCTCTTCATCTCGTCCGATTACCGGATCTAATTTTCCCTGCCGAGCTTGTTCATTCAAGTTGATGGCATATTTTGACAAAGATTGATAAGTATCTTCGGCAGTTTGAGAAGTAACATTATTTCCTTTCCGCAATTCGTTGATAGCAGCCGTAAGTTCTTTTTCCGTAATTCCGGCATCTTTCATCATGGTAGAAACTTTTCCCTTTTCTTGATAAAGAGCTATAATAATAGGCTCGACCGATACGTATTGATCTCCCCATTTACTACTTATATCTACGGCTTTTTGAAATACAGAATTGGTTTCCCTACTTAAATAAGGTTCTCCGCCCGATACTTTAGGGAAAGATTCGATTTCTTTGTCTAATATAGTTTTGAATTGCTGTGAGTTTACACCCATTTTCTGAAACAAAAAGTTGGTTATACTCTCTGCTTCCGATAAAATGGCCTTCATAATATGTGCAGGCTCTACAGCTTGTTGATTGTTGCTCTGAGTGATTTCAACACTTTTATTGACAATCTCTTGAGCTTTGATAGTAAAGTTGTTAAAATTCATGTGCTGTTCCTTTCATTTATGTTATTTTTATATAAATGAAACAGCAAACAACTTGCCAAAGTTTAAAAATAAACTATTTAACCCATCCCGAAAGTTTCATGAAGTTCAGGAATTTCCACATCATGGAATCCTTTTTTGATTAATTTAGTCTTAAATTCTTTTTGCACTTCAGGCTCTCCATGAACTAAGAAAACTTTTTTGATTTCTTGCGAATTTTGACACGAAAGATATTGAGAAATAGTAATATAATCCCCGTGCGCACTCATAGAATTAATCGTTTCAATACCGGCTTTGACTTTATGCTCAATACCAAAGATTTTTATCGTTTCAGGGCGCTTTTTTAATTTAGCACCTAAGGATTGCGGTTCGCAATAACCTACAATCAAAATCGTATTCCGCCAATTTTCTATACTATTAGCGATATGGTGTTTAACACGACCGGCTTCTGCCATGCCCGAAGCGGAAATAATCACCATCGGATTATGATTAAAGTTCAAAGATTGGGATTCTCTTTTGTCCGAAATGTACTTTAATCCCTTAAAATCAAATGGATCAGAATCAACAAGTAACAACTTTTGCAAAGAACGATTATAATAATTCGGATGTTTCTTTACTACCTCCGTCACTTTCGTGGACATCGGACTATCTACATAATATTCTATATCCGGAAGTCGTTTTTCCAATTCTAAATCATTAAGCGCGTAAAGTAATTCTTGCGTACGTCCCACACTGAATGCCGGAATAATTAATTTTCCGTTTTTCTCTAAACAGGTTTGTTGGATATGTTTATAAAGTTCCTCTGTATAAGTCTCTTGCTTCTCATGAACTTTATTTCCATAAGTAGATTCCAAAATAAGATAATCGGCTTGCGGAAAAACATCAGGAGAAGGCAGAATAGGATCTCCGTAACGTCCAATATCTCCGCTAAAAACGATGCGCGTTTGCTTATCGTTTTCAGTAAGAGTCAGATAAACAGTAGCACTACCTATAATATGTCCATTATTAAAATATTCAACTTGAATATCTTCATCGACTTGAATGGATTGTTTATAGTCTATCGGTACAAACAACTCCATTATTTTTATCACATCTTCCTCTGTATAAAGAGGTTCAATCAATTCTTTTCCTTGCTCTTTCCGTTGTTTATTTACATAATGAGCATCTTGCTTTTGAATAAAAGCAGAATCCTTCAATAATATTTCACATACGTCAATAGTGGCGGTAGTTGCATAAATTTTCCCCTTGAATCCCTCCTTCACTAATCGAGGCAAAAGTCCGGAATGATCGACATGTGCATGCGAAAGAAACACATAATCAACCTGTTGAGGGTTAAATCCAAAATGATTATTATATTCTACGGTTTTGGGTCCTAAACCTTGAAACAAACCACAGTCCAATAAAATATTCTTACCATTATTTAGTTGAATAAGATGCTTACTTCCCGTAACTGTTTGGGCTGCACCGTGAAACGTTATCTTCATATATTAGATATGTTAGTAATTAGATTTCAAAGGTAAGAAAAAAGGAGAAAGCAGAAAGGATTTATCTAATTCAATACTTAAGATTTAAGATTATTTTTCCTTCGTTTTTCAATTTTCAATGATTCTTTTTTCGCATG
>DAIPZW010000059.1:0-8187 GCA_036781965.1 Bacteroidales bacterium | reverse complement strand
GACCCTAACCTTGGCAAGGTTATGCTCTACCAACTGAGCTACTTTCGCAATATTTCGAGGGCAAAGATAACTATTTTATCTTTTTCGAACAAACTATGAATTGAAATTCCTGAATTATTGAAATTCTTCGTCCATAATCACTCGCGCGCCTCCCGTATCTATGGAAATATTACTTGGAGGACAGGGATTACTATACTCTTGCGGAACTTCAAATTTCTCAGATTGTGAATATCCTAGCTTGTTGTCGTTGTAAACTTTATTGTAAAACTTACCTAAAATAGGCAAAGCCATCGTTGCTCCTTGTCCTTCGGTCATTCTGTCAAAATGAATATCCGGCTCTTCTCCTCCTACCCAACAACCTGCTACGATAGTTGGCGAAAAACACATGAACCATCCGTCAGCATTATATTGTGTTGTTCCGGTTTTACCTCCCATTGGTACAGTCATGCCATGATTTCTTCGCATTCTATGTCCCGTTCCGCCATCTATTACGCTTCTCATCATGCTTAACATCTTATAGCTGGCACTTTCACTAATAACTTCTTGCATATGTGGGGTAAAGATGGCAATTATATTGCCGTCTTGATCCTCAATTCGGGTTACTAATAAGGGTTCGATACGAATACCTCCATTGGCAAAGGCTGAATAGCCGGAAACCATCTCACTTACAGAAGCATCAAAAGGACCTAAGCAAGAAGATACTACAGCATCGATATGACTTTTCAGACCAAAAGAATGTAATAAGTTTACAAAAGCATAAGGGGATAGTTGTGCCATCAAAGATGCAGTGATCCAGTTGCTGGAATTCTGTAATCCCCAACGAACAGTTACCATTTCTCCTCTTCTTGCCTTGTTTGAATTTCGAGGCGACCAAGGATTTCCTGTTTCTGTCATTAATACGGGTTGTTCATTTATATATTCATCGCAAGGTGTGATACCACTTTCCATAGCTAAAGAATATAAATAAGGTTTAGCAGTAGATCCTACCTGTCTTTTCCCTAAACTAACCATATCGTATTGGAAGTTTTTGAAATCAATCCCTCCTACGTATGCTTTCACTGCTCCTGTGCGCGCATCCATAGCCATCATTCCTGTCCTTAATATGGATTTCATATAACGGATAGAGTCTTTCGGCGTCATAATCGTATCTATCGGACCTTTCCAAGAGAATACTTGCATATCCACCGGAGTATTAAATGCTTTTTCTATTTCTGCATCGCTCAATCCGGCACGTTGTTTCATATCATAATAGCGATCCGAATTTTTCATGGATTTATTCAAACTGGATTGAATAAACTTATCACTACTTCTTCGGGAATAAGGGGCAGTTTTTGAATTGGCTTTTTCCTTAAAAAAGGCATCTTGAAGATAACCTCCTAAATGTTCTTCAACAGCTTGCTCAGCATATTCTTGCATTCGGGAATCTATGGAAGTATAAATCTTCAGCCCGTCAGTATATAGATTATAGTATTCTCTGTTTGATTTTTTATTTTTATTACACCAGCCAAACAGCGGATCATTCTCCCAAGCGATGGAGTCTTCTTTGAACTTTTGCATCTGCCATGACTGATAATTTTTCCTTTCGGGCTTTTTAGCCGTCATTGTAAGGCGCAAATATTCACGGAAATAAGGTGCAATTCCTTCTTTATGATCTACTTTGTGATAATTCGTTACCATCGGCAACTCTTTAATAGAATCTGCTTCCGCTTTAGTCAAATATCCATTCTTTTCCATCAAGCCGATAACCACATTTCTACGACCGATAGTTCTTTCTACAGCATTCTTACGTAAAGGATTATATAAAGATGGATTTTTACACATACCAATCAAAGTAGCTGCTTCTTCTATTGTTAAGTCTTTTGGATTTTTGCCGAAATAAACCATAGAAGCCGATTGAATACCTACTGCATTATATAAGAAATCAAACTTATTCAAATACATATTAATGATTTCTTCTTTAGTATAATGCCGTTCTAATTCAACAGCTATCACCCATTCGATAGGTTTCTGGAATAAACGTTCTTTTTTATTCTCAGCGTGTTCAGTATAAAGTAGTTTTGCTAATTGTTGAGAGATCGTTGAGCCTCCTCCTCCACTCTTTTGAAATAATAATCCGGTTTTGATAACAGCACGAGCAAGACCATAAACATCAATTCCTGAATGATCTTCGAAACGAGCGTCTTCAGTGGCTATTAATGCTTGGATGATATAAGGAGATAACTCATTGTAATTTACATACAGGCGGTTTTCTTTGCTTTGGGCGTAAGTTCCCATAGATTGCATATCCACCGAAAAGATTTGAGAGGCATATTTATCAATAGGATTCTCCAAATCTTGGACAGGAGGCATATAGCCAATCTTGCCTTTGGAAACTAAATTAAAGAAAATAACGATTGAAATGATTACTATAACAAAAACAGTCCAAAAACCTATAATAAAGTTCTTTACCCATTTTCTTTTCTTCTTATCAGTGTTCTTTTTTTCGCTCTTTTTAGCCATTAGTTATGGAATTGTAATAGAAAAGACAAAGGTAATACATTTAGTTGAGAGTTGAGGGTTGAGAGTTGAAAAAAATAATTAATGAATAACCCTTCTTGCGGTTATATAACGTTTTTTATAATATTCTTCAGAAATACTGCTTACTATGATTCCTCTTTTAGTAGAAGAATGAATAAAATCGAAGTTTCCTCCCTTGCGCACTTTGGTAACAATACCTACATGCCCTACTTTTCTTCCGCCTTTGCTGCCCGAAAAGAAAACTAAATCGCCCGGAAGCAGTTTTTTCCGGTCTATCTTCCTGCCTGCTTTGCTTTGGTCTTTGCTTGAACGGGGTAAATTATGATTTACTTTCTTAAAAACATACTGAACATAGCCCGAACAGTCAAACCCTTTGGGTGTAGTTCCGCCTGAACGGTATTTGGTACCTATATAACTATGTGCATGTTCTAAAGCGGTATCGACTTTCTTTTGTCCTTCTTTTGAAAGTTGATCTCTACTGCTTCCGCAAGATGTTAATAGTAGGAAAAAACAGAGAGAACAAAGGGCTAAAAAGTATTTCATCTTGAATTATGATAGAATTTGTGAACAAATATACAATATTATTAATTACTTTTGCCCCCGAAATCAATAAAATTAAAATTCTTAAGAGGTTATTATACTATCTAAATATGAATAAAATAGCTAGAAAGGAAATTTTATCGGAAAACGTAGTTAAATTGGAGGTTGAAGCCCCTTTAATTGCCAAAGCAAGGCAAGCCGGTCACTTTGTAATCGTAAAAGTCGGTGAAAAAGGAGAACGTATTCCATTGACTATCGCAGGTTCAGATATAAATTCCGGAACCATTACTTTAGTTATCCAAAAAGTGGGACGTTCTTCCCAAAAGATTGCTGATCTAAACGAGGGAGATTATATTACAGACCTAGTGGGTCCATTAGGAAAAGCAACACATATCGAAAACTTCGGTACTGTTGTCTGCGCTTGCGGTGGAGTTGGCACAGCTCCAATGCTTCCAATTGTCGAAGCAATGAAGAAAGCCGGCAATAGAGTCATTGTAGTCCAGGCTGCAAGGAAGAAAGAGTTGATTATCTTAGAGGAAGAAATGAAAGAGTATGCTGATGAGATAATAATAATGACGGATGATGGATCTTATGGTAAGAAAGGTCTTGTAACAGATGGAGTAGAAGAAGTAATCAAAAGGGAAAAAGTAGATTTGTGTGTAACTATCGGCCCTGCCGTAATGATGAAATTTGTCTCTTTGTTAACTAAAAAGTACGATATTCCTACTGTAGCGTCTTTAAATACCATTATGGTAGACGGAACAGGCATGTGCGGTGCATGTAGAGTTACTGTAGGCGGCAAAACAAAGTTTGTTTGTGTCGATGGACCCGAATTTGATGCCCACCAAGTTGATTTTGATGAGATGATGATGCGGTTGAATGCTTATAAAGATTATGAATAAAGATCACTATGTTAGATAAAGAAATCATGAAAGCCTTGCGTGATGAGCCTTGGCGCGAAGAATTACGCAAGAAGATTAAGAATAAAGAACGAGCGGATATACCTCGTGTAAAAATGCCCGAACTTGATGCCGAATATAGAAGTCATAGTTATGACGAAGTTAATTTAGGATTAAGTTTAGAACAAGCATTAGTTGAATCTCAACGTTGTTTAGATTGTCCGGATCCTCAATGTGTAACAGGATGTCCGGTGGAAATAAATATCCCCAAGTTCATCAAGAACATCGAACGCAATGAAATCTTGGAAGCAGCCGGAACATTGAAAGAAACATCTGCTTTGCCTGCGGTTTGCGGGCGTGTTTGTCCTCAAGAAAAGCAATGCGAAAGCAAATGTATGCTGCTAAAGATGAAAAAAGAGCCGGTAGCTATTGGTTATCTTGAGCGTTTTGCTGCAGACTTCGAACGTGAATCCGGATCTATCTCAGTTCCTTCGGTAGCTAAAGCGAATGGAAAGAAAATCGCCGTAGTGGGTTCAGGACCTGCAGGACTTTCTTTTGCAGGCGATATGGCAAAGTTCGGATACGACGTAACTGTTTATGAAGCTTTGCACGAAATCGGCGGAGTGCTCAAGTATGGTATCCCTGAATTCCGTTTACCTAATCGTATTGTTGATGTAGAAATAGATATACTTGAGAAAATGGGAGTTAAATTCCTGAAAAACATTATTGTAGGCAAGACTATTTCTTATGAAGATTTGCATAAAGAAAAATATGCAGGTATCTTCGTGGCAAGCGGAGCCGGTCTTCCTAACTTTATGAATATTCCGGGCGAAAACTTATCCGGCGTATTATCTTCAAATGAATATTTAACTCGCGTGAATTTAATGCATGCTAATGAAGAAGATAGCGATACTCCTGTATTCTTCGGAAAGAATGTTGCAGTTATCGGAGGAGGTAATACAGCAATGGATTCTGTTCGGACAGCTAGACGTTTAGGAGCGGAGAAGGCTATGATTATTTATAGACGTTCCGAAGAAGAAATGCCGGCGCGAGTAGAAGAAGTTAAACATGCTAAGGAAGAAGGTGTCATTTTCATGAATCTCTATAATCCGATTGAATATATCGGTGACGATAAAGGACGTGTTAGACAAATGCGCGTACAAAAGATGGAATTAGGAGAGGCAGATGCATCAGGACGTAGGAGTCCTGTGCCTATTCAAGGGGCGATTGAAACAATAGATGTAGATATGGTGGTGGTTTCAATAGGCGTATCCCCTAACCCACTTATTCCAAGTGCCTTTGAAGGCTTACAAATTAGCAAATGGGGTACTGTAATTGTCAATCAAGACACTATGCAGACCGATCTTCCCGATGTATTTGCAGGAGGAGATATTGTACGCGGAGGAGCAACCGTTATCCTTGCCATGGGCGACGGACGTAAAGCGGCAGCCGCTATGCATAAAAAATTAATGGAAGCTTAAATCCGATTGTTTTCAGTAACCTAAGTCGGAAAGCTTCTTTACTATATCCAAATATAGCTTGGGAATATCCACTCCGGAGATAGTTTTCTTTTTTAAGTCGATTATCTCCGAGTGCGAAACCCCTTCAATCACATTAAATTCACTTCCCCATTTCGCTGATTTTAAAGAAACTACACCATCATTTAACCCTGCTTTCTTTTTCAAGTAATTATAAGAATGGAAATAAAGCATATCTCGCCAAGGATCAGGTATAAAAGAATGATAACTTGAGTAATATACCCGTTCATCATCGACATATTTTTCATTAAATTCTTTCATGTAATCCGTGGTTAGGTTTTTCAGCATGATATAAGGGTTAGGCACATGATCGCCATAGTGAATAAATAATTTTCTGAAAAACCTGGTAGAAGTTATCTGCTGAACTTTCTTTATTGCAAACAGATAATCTGCAATTTCCGAACCTCTGTGCGGAGTTGAAATAGTGGTTAAAGAAGCTATTTTGTTTCCATATTTCAATCCGCTTATTAAATAGCGGGAATCAATGCCTCCTTTGGAATGAGCAATGATATTCACTTTTTCTTTTCCCGTTTTTTTTAGCACAGCATTAACGCATCTTCTCAACAACAAGGCATTGTGTTCAATATCTGCCCAAGCATCCGTGTTTCCTAAGTAGAGTTCTACTCCATGATCCTTCAAATAGTTGATAATTCTTCCCCAAAAGAAATCACTGTCCTTAGCCATAATGCCATGAACAAGTATTAATGGATAGTTGAGGGGTGTGTTTTCCATTTTTATCAGGGTTTTATTTCATCTATTTGCTGACGAACGGATTCTTCGTGTATTATTTCAAGTATTTTCTTTATAAAAGAAGAGTTAAGTTTCAAATCTTCAGCTTCTTGCAACCTTTTCTTTAATAATTGATCATAACGATTACTTTGAAGAATCGGCATGTTGTTTTCTTTTTTATATTGTCCTATTTTTTGAGACACAAACATTCGTTTAGCTAAAATAGTAAAAAGTTTATCGTCCAAGGAATCTATTTCCTGACGTAACTCAGTTAATCCTTCAAAAGAAGTATTTGTATCCCGAATAACCAAATCTTTCAAAATCAGACCTAGACTTTCGGGCGTTATTTGCTGTTCCTTATCACTCCAAGCAGTATCCGGATCAAAATGAGCTTCAATCATCAAACCATCATAGTTTAAGTCCATCGCTTGCTGGGATATAGATGCAATTAGATCTCGTTTTCCCCCAATGTGACTAGGGTCTATTAAAATAGATAAGTGAGGAATCCGTCTTCTTAACTCGATAGGTATGTGCCATTGAGGTTGATTTCGATAAAGGCTCGGTTCGGAAGAAGGAAAGCCTCTATGAACAGCCCCTATTTTCCTTATTCCTACATTATAAAGTCGTTCGATAGCACCAATCCAAAGTTCCAAATCGGGACTTACCGGATTCTTTACCAAAACAGAACCTGTAAACTCGGCGGAAGCTATGGCATTGGCAATTTCTTGCATAGCAAAAGGATTGGCAGAAGTGCGCGCTCCTATCCAAAGAACATCTATTTCTTTGTCTATAGCCTCCATAACGTGAGTTTGAGTGGCTACTTCTGTCGCTACAAGCATTCCTGTTTCTTTTTTAACCCTTTGCAGCCAAGAAAGACCTATACACCCTACCCCTTCAAAGCTTCCGGGTTTGGTTCTGGGCTTCCAAATTCCCGCACGAAATATATTTATTCCCCTTGATGCTAATTCTTTAGCTGTCTGTATTACTTGTTCTTCCGTTTCCGCACTGCAAGGACCTGCAATGACCAAAGGTTTATTATCATTAATACCTGACAAAAGGATTGATTCTAGTTCCATAGAACATTCAGTCTTTTTTTATGTTGTTTTTATAGTACAAACTTAAGCAAAAATACGCGAAATATCAAAAGACTTGGCAATCTTAAAATTTCTATGTATCTTGCTCAAAATTTTTAAACTTATATTTATGAGACTTTTATTATTAAGTAATTCAACAAATCCGGGAGAAGCCTATTTAGGTTGGGGAAAAGGACATATTCAATCGTTTTTAGGCGAAAAACCAATCAATGCCTTGTTTATTCCTTATGCCGGAGTTACTTTTAGCTATGATGAATATGAAGCAAAAGTACAAGCTGCTTTCAGAGAAATAGGGCATGATGTAAAAAGTATCCATCATGCTTGGGATCCTGTCCAAGCAATTCGAGAAGCAGAAGCAATCGTTGTCGGAGGAGGTAATACTTGGCAGTTGGTTAGAAAGCTTCATGAGTTGGAGCTAATGGGCGTAATCAAAGAAAAAGTAAACAACGGCACGCCTTATATAGGCTGGAGCGCAGGAAGTAACATTGCCTGTCCCACCTTACGCACTACTAACGACATGCCAATAGTTGATCCTTTAAGTTTTCATTCTATAGATTTAATTCCTTTCCAAATAAATCCACATTTCTTGGATGTTCATCCTGAAGGATTTGGCGGAGAAACTAGAGAAGACCGTATCAAAGAATTTATTCATATAAATCCGGATATTTATGTGGTTGGACTTCGCGAGGCTAGCCTATTAAAATATGAAAACTCTAAATTAAGTTTGGTGGGAACTAAGACGGCTCGTATTTTTAAGAAAGATAAAGAGCCGGTTGAACTGACAACTTCTGATAATTTAGATTTCTTAATGGAAGATAATCGGATTCCTGCAGAACCGACTTGTTAAATAATCCACCTATATATATACCC